>SFJN01000031.1 GCA_004555055.1 Bacteroidales bacterium
ACTCGCGATGGACACCCTTGTCTCTCTGGCTGGACGATTCCCACTACCAGGGCTCGTTAGGGACTTACACCCATTAGATGATACACATGCTGGTCAAACAAAATTCCGCCCTTTCCGGCTCATTGTTCGGGAAAGGGCGGTGTATGGGGCTTATTGGTATGATGATTTTGGTCTGTTTGGACAGGAAATGGGTGCTCGGGATGGTCGGGAACGGATGGTTGGCTTCGCCTTGCTCTGTGACTACATCTTCATCCTTGACATAGTCTTCCTCTTTCACGACTCGAGATAGTCTGAGTAAACCCAGCCTCTCCGCTCACTTCTCCAGAGCTTATTCATCTTACCTTGCCGAGCAGGTTTCCGTTTTGCCCTACGACACCGTTCGTGGAGCCCCCCCCCAAAAAAAGAGGAGAATGGGTGTGGAAGGCTGTCGTTCGAGGTGGAAAAGGAGCCTGCCCCTCCCTCCGCCGCCTTACTCCTCCTCAACGGATGGTCTTACGCCCCCGAGAGAGGGTTATACCCCTTCCGGGCAATGCCACGCGGCGTCCGTGAAGGTCGTAAAGGACGGCATCGTCTGTGGGAGTTTCCACTGTGGGGTACTCCACACCGACCTTAAGGTCCTCGACCTCGAAGAATGTGAAACGGCTGCCATTGTCCGAAGAAAAGGCATCGCTTGCATTCCAAAGGGCGAAGTAACGGTTGCGGCTGTTGAAGCAGTTGTGCTGGGAACCATGCAGCCGGAAGGAGAAACCTGCCCCATTTTCGTGCCAGTCGAAGCGGGTGACCACTCCGTCGGCAGTCACCTCGTGAATGGGATACAGGCGGGCGCGTGCAGAAGCCTCGCTTCCGGTGATGCCGAGGACGTATTGCGGTCCGGCAGCGAGATTGTAGAAGCGATAGCCATCGGCGTCGTTGCCACAGACTATCCACGCCCCTTCGGCGTTGAGGGGCTCTACACCGTTGTTGAGCATGAGATTGCCATCTGCATCGGTGTACTGCGTGCTTACCCAGGCATTTTCCACCGCTCCGTTGCGGATATGGTATGCCACGGTACCCTCTGCCCATTCCCCGTCTGCGGGCATGGGACTGACACATGGGAATGTGGCTTCTTGCTCTCCGGGAGCATCGGGGTCGGGGACGAGCGACTCCTCTACAAAAAGTCCTTCGATGCTCACTTCCTCGCCAATCATCACCGCGGCAGGGAGTGTAAAGCTGCCGTCGGCGTTGAAGAGGGTGTAGGGGAATTCGGTGACGATGTATTGCGGGTTACCGTTACGGTCGGTCTGGGCTCCTGCCACATGGTATCCGCTCCTTACGCGAACGCCGAGGTGCCCGAAACCGGGTGCCGGCGACATCCGGATGGTGAAAGTCTGACCATATGGTGCCGTGCAATTGTCGAGCGAATTGCCGTCGGCGTCGAGGACCTCGCCGTTGAGCGCTCCCTGGCTTACGCGCAGCTGTGGGGCATGGACATCGAGCATGACGTCAACGATGCCTCCGCCGTTGTTCAGGATGAGGTTGTTGGGCGATGGATTGCCTGCGGGGTCGAGGCTTGCCCAGTCGACCTTATAACGCATGCGATAAAACCCGCAGGACATGTCGGGGGGAAGTGTGAATGAGGGAGAGGGGTTGCCAATCTGATTGCCGTTGGTTACGGATGCTCCGAGACTGTTGGTGTTGGAGCCTGTGGCATCAGTAAACTGATAGCTGACGATGTCGGAACCGGGAGCCGGAGTGCCGTCGGCATTGATGTCGTACGAAAACTTGCCGTCGTTTGCAAAGTCGAGATAGGTGAACGTACTCATCCAGGCTCCCGTGTAACCATATGTGGGTGTGAGGGTGTCGCCAGCCTTGGCACTAAAGACGGTGGTAGAGGTAAGGTCGTAATAATTACGGTCGAGACTGAGGTTGTGGGTCTGAGAGGAGAACGTCCCTCCCTTCAGTCCTACAGCCGTCATGTAGCGGTCGGCACGTGCGGGAGCGCTGTCGCGGTCAAAACTTACGGCATATTTCTCGGTGGTGAAACGAGGCTGGGCGTCGTCGTTGACGGTAATCTCGTCGACATAGCATACGAAATCCGTGACATCGGCATGTGTCGACCGGACATCGGGGACAATAACAAGTGAGTGGATATCGATGCCATCCTTGTCGGCATCGGCATAGCTGAAGCCGTTGAACGACACCACGGCATCGGCCCATGCGTCGGCAGGAATACGCTGAATGGTGACGGCGTGGAACTGTTCGCATTCGCCGTCCTGCCAGCTCCAGGCCTCTTCGGTGCGTTTGCCAAGACCGATTACCATGACACGGCTTTCGACGGGCTTGTGAATCATCACGTGCAGGTAACGTCGGTTTTTGGTTAGGCGGAAAGGCTCTTTGAGATCCACACGCACCCCGAAACGGTTGCTGCCGTAACGGCTACGTTGGAGGGCAAGGATATGCGACGTTTCGTTGGGTGCCTCGCCAAGCACCTCGTCCACCTGATTGAGGTGATTGCTGACCACAGCGACATTACCGCAGAGCCTGTCGGTGCGGAAGGGGGAATCTTCCCATGCGTCATAGACGCTGACGGCCTTGAAATCGTCGCTGTCAAAGGTGATGTTTTGCGCAGGAATGGGCAGTGCCATCGTCGTGAGCGCAAGGAGGATATGCTTTTTCATGATTTTCATGGAGAGGGAACTTTAGAACACACTGATACTGGAGAGTGTAGGACATGCCTTGGCATTCAGGATGGTGATGCGCAACATCTTTGCCCGGTATCCGCTTCCGCTATAGCTTGCAGCAGTACTTCCATTCAGTGGAACAATACGTTTATAGCCTACTGTGGTGGTTTGGATGTTCTTGGCGAGTTCTTGCCACGAAGTTCCGTCTTCAGAATATTCCACCTTGAAGTCTTGGATACGCTGTCCCAAACGTATGTATTCCATCATCTGCAGATAACGCACTGTTTGAGGCTGCTCCCAAGAGAGGGTGATGGTGGCGGAATGCGTGCCGTCTTTTGTAGCCCAGTAGGTATCTTTGTCGCCATCGATGAGATTAGCTTCCCGGTAATTCCGTGCATTTCCTGCTGTTCGCACTTCGCTGGCGATGACGGTAGCAGCCGATGCAAGATCTGTCCCCAGCCGGACAGCCATCATTTCTCCCAACTCTTCAAGACGTTTTACCATAGCGGCGGGAAGTGACCCCGTCTTGTCGGGGGGACAGTTGAGTATCAATGTGGAATTCCGTCCGACAGTTTCGAGGTACATTTGGAATAGGCGTTCCGCCGTAAGGACCGTTTCTCCCGCATGCCAGAACCATCCGTCACTGGTGGCCTTGGCATCGCTTTCGCCTGGGAGCCATTGCCACCCGTCCTCTTCGCCGGTCTGCCGGATGGCATTGCTGTCGGTGGTAGGATTGAAGGTGGCCCAGTTTGTTTCACCGGCATAGCCCTGTTCATTACCTATCCAACGTGCTTCGCCACCGACACCCCACATCACACAGTTCTTACAGATGCGGTGCACGCGGTCGCGAAGATTGGGAACATCGTAATAGTAGCTGGCATCAATGTTGATGGTAGTGTTCTGTCCCCCATAGTAACCGTCGCCGCCGTTAGCACCGTCGACCCACATTTCAAACTGGTCGTCGCCATAGAGCGCAAGCTCCTCGCACTGCTTGAGAAAGACGTCGGTGACATAGTTATCCTTGCCATAGAAGGCACTGTTGCGGTCCCATGGCGACACATAGAACCCGTATTTCATGTCCAGTTTACGTGCAGCTTCCGCAAACAGTTGCGGAATGTTTGCCTGAGGGCCGTATCCCGAGGATCTCGTAATGTTATGGTCCGTTGTAGAAGTGGGCCAAAGGCAGAATCCGTCATGATGTTTCACTACCGCTATACCGCCTTTCATCCCTGCCTTCTTGCAGGCAGTTAGCCACTGTTCGGGATCTGGCATTTTTGTCGGAGCATAAAGGGTTTCCGCTTCGTTACCCTTTCCCCATTCTTTTCCTGTGAAAGTGTTCATTCCATAATGGAAGAAGGCGTAGAATTCGGTTTCGTTCCACAACAATTGCCTTTCGCTGGGAACAGGATGTACAGCCAAGGGCTGGTTGTCGGCATCGCTCAGTGTCTGTGCAACAATCTGGAATTCGCCTTGGGCGTACATATTTCCTGCACAGAGAACGGACAATCCGAAAATGATGGTTTTGTGTTTCATATACCTAAATATAAGGTTTCATAATAAACTATTCACATTTATATTAAATTCCCCCCCTTCTTCACCATTATAAATCCTCACCGATGTACCCTTCCCTTATGCTGTGCTACGAAGTCTGCCCACGAAGACACTTTGCGTTTCGCTGTCCGCGAAGGAGCTACCAGGTCGTTGAGTTGCGGACGTACTCCACGCTTGGAAGTCTGCAAAAGATGGCAATATGCCGCTGCCAAAGCGTCGGTGGCATCGAGGTACTGCGGCATCTCGGACGACGGGATGTGCAGGGCACGCTGCACAAGGGTGGCTACTTGCTCTTTCGACGACGAACCACGACCCGTAAGGGCTTGCTTGATCTCGGAAGGCGAATATTCCCTTACCGGTATCTGACGGCTTATGGCTGCACTGATTACCACGCCCTGCGCCCTGCCAATCTTCAAGGTGGTCTGGATGTTCTTGCCGAGGAAGGGGGCCTCGATAGCCATCTCGTCAGGCTTGTAATGCTCAAGGATTTCCATTATCCGCTCATATATACGTCCAAGTTTCATATAGATGTCGCCCGTATTCCGAAGGTCTATCACACCCATAGCAAGCAGACGGGGGGCAGAGGGACCGGTGGCTATCAGTCCGTAACCGAGGATGTTCGTCCCAGGGTCGATGCCAAGGATTATCCGGCTGTCAAATTCTCTTTTTGGGGTTTCCATACTGCAAAAATACAGAAAAAGACACCGTCGGGGGAAATAAAACGCCGTTTTTTTGTCGCTATAAGACGAAAAGAGCGTATATTTGCCTTGAAAATTCTTTATTTCTCTCAAAAAACCATGTTCAAGCAACGCATTTTTTCCCTCTGCATGCTGGCAGCCGCAGTGATAGCAGCTCAGGCACAGGCTGTTATAAAATTTGAGCGTACCTTGCACGACTACGGACAGTTCACCGAAGACAAAGTGCAGACCTGTGTCTTTAAGTTCAAGAACACGGGCGACCAACCCCTTGTGATACACCAGGCCTTTGCCTCGTGCGGATGTACCGTGCCGACATTTTCGAAAGAACCCATTGCCCCGGGGAAAAGCGGACAAATAAAGGTGGAGTACAATGGCAAAAACAAGTTGCCGGGACACTTCAAAAAAAGTGTCAGTGTACGTTCCAACGCCTCTAACGCCCTCGTACGCCTCTACGTGGAAGGCGAAATGGTAGAAGGGAAATAAGAGGATGTGCCCCTCTGCCGCACCGCTATTGGACAAGACATCAGGCTTTTCGCGAAGAAGCCCGATGTCTTTTTTTCATGCTACGAAGGTATGACGATTCATTAGCCTATATAGGGGGCTATAAATTAGTTTTATAATCATTTTATGAAGTAGCCTTTTACGGGTATTTTTCCAAGCACCGGAGGCATGAACGGCAGCATCCATACGACATTTTCAGGCTCGGAGTGCGGACGTACGAAGGAAAATACGTATATTTGCACCCCGAAAACGGAACCGACGCTCCGACAGAGACCATTCCTACCCCTTCCACCCGTGTGTGTGCACGCACCTTGGCTTGGGAGGGACGGATATGCAGAGCGCGGAAACCATATTCATCTTCAGGAACAGCAAAACAAGACAATGAGCAAGACATTCACCGAGCACACGAAGTTCGACCTCACCGCAGTCAACATGGAAGTGCTTGCCAAGTGGGACAAGATGGACCTTTTCCACCGCAGCATCTCGGAGCGCACAAACTGTCCGCCCTACGTATTCTTCGAGGGACCGCCCTCTGCCAACGGACATCCCGGCATTCACCACGTGATGGCACGTACCATCAAGGACACCTTTTGCCGCTACAAAACGATGCAGGGATTCCAAGTGCACCGAAAGGCGGGATGGGATACCCACGGACTTCCCGTAGAGCTGGGAGTGGAGAAGGAACTCGGCATCACCAAGGAGGACATCGGACGCAAGGTGAGTGTGGAGGATTACAACCGCAAATGCCGCGAAAACGTGATGATGTATACCCGCGAATGGACCGACCTGAGCCACAGGATGGGATACTGGGTAGACATGGAACATCCCTATGTGACCTACGAGAACTCCTACATCGAGAGCCTGTGGTGGCTGCTCCGCCAACTCTACGACAAAGGACTCCTTTACAAAGGCTACACCATACAGCCCTACAGCCCCGGTGCTGGCACAGGACTCTCGAGCCACGAGCTGAACCAGCCCGGATGCTACCGCGACGTGAAGGACACTACCGTCACTGCACAGTTCCGCGTTACGGACACCACAGACCACCTCTTTGCCAACCCCGAGGCACTCCCCATATGCCTGTTGGCTTGGACCACCACACCCTGGACACTGCCTTCGAACACCGCACTGTGCGTGGGACCGCAAATCACCTACGTCGCCCTGCAGGGCACAAACCCCTTCAGCGGCGAAAACGCCATTTACATTCTTGCCGAAAGCCGCGTCGGAGCTTACTTCAAAGTCTCCGAAGACGAGGAGTTACGCATACTGGCACGCTTCAGCGGAAAAGCACTGGAAGGGCTTCACTACCGGCAGCTGATGCCGTGGATAGAACCCGTGGCACTTGGTGCCGACGGAACCTTTGAGGGACGCGGTGCCGACGCCTTCAGAGTGATTCCCGGCGACTATGTCACCACCGAAGACGGTACGGGCATTGTACACATTGCACCGACATTCGGTGCCGATGATGCAAAAGTGGCACGCGATGCTGGAATTCCCTCGCTCTTCGTCATCGACCGCAACGGCGACACACGCCCCATGGTGGACTTCACCGGACGCTACTTCGTACGGGAAGACATGGACCCCGCCTTCGCACAACGCTTTGTACACGATACTTACTGGGCACACAGCGGACAATACGTAAAAAACGCCTACGACCCTCGCTACAACGTCCAGGGTGTCTACGACGCCAAAGCCGCACAAAAGGACCCTGACCTCAATGTAGCACTGTGCGTGGACATGAAGGCGCAAGGCACCGCTTTCAGCATCGAAAAGCACGTACACAACTACCCTCACTGCTGGCGCACTGACAAGCCGGTGCTATATTATCCGCTCGACAGCTGGTTCATCCGGAGCACGGCTGCCAAGGAGCGCATGGCGGAACTGAACCGTAATATACTGTGGAAACCCGAGTCGACGGGAACCGGACGTTTCGGGAAATGGCTCGAAAACCTCAACGACTGGAACCTCAGCCGAAGCCGCTACTGGGGCACGCCACTGCCCATATGGCGCAACCGCGAAACTCGCGAAGAAGTGTGCATCGGGAGCATTCAGGAACTCTGGGACGAAATTGAAAAGGCCGTGACGGCAGGGATCATGGCTGTGAACCCGCTGAAGGAAAAGGGGTTCGTACCCGGAGACTACAGCGCGGAAAACTATCGACGCATAGACCTGCACCGTCCCTATGTGGACCAAATCGTGCTCGTCAGCAAAAGCGGAGCTCCCCTACATCGCGAAATCGACCTTATCGACGTCTGGTTCGACTCCGGCTCTATGCCCTATGCTCAGCTCCACTATCCCTTCGAAAACGCCGAAGAGATTGACCACAGGACAAGCTTCCCCGCCGACTTCATCGCTGAGGGCGTGGACCAGACACGCGGATGGTTCTTCACGCTCCATGCCATCGCCACCATGGTGTTCGACTCCGTGGCTTTCAAGGCCGTCATCTCGAACGGTCTCGTCCTGGACAAGAACGGACAGAAAATGTCGAAACGACTGGGTAATGCCGTCAATCCCTTCGACACCATCGAGGCCTACGGCTCCGACCCCCTGCGATGGTATATGGTTACACATAGCGCACCGTGGGACAACCTCGCTTTCGACCCCGAAGGCGTAAGGGAAACGACAGGAACGTTCTTCGCCAAACTCTACCAGCTCTACAACATGCTTGCCATGTTTGCCAACATCGACGGATGGACGCCGGAAACCGCCGGAACCTGCGCAGAACCCACACGCATGGACCGCTGGATCACCTCGCGCCTACACTCGCTCACCAACGAGGTCACCGCTGCATTCGAAGCCTATGAACCCACACGCGCAGGAAGAGCCATACAGGCTTTCGTCGTCGACGACCTCAGCAACTGGTATGTACGGCTCTGCAAGAAACGGCTTTGGGGCGAAGGACTCTCGCCTGATAAACTGACGGCATACCGCACGCTCTACAACTGTCTGCTCACCGTCAGTCGCCTCATGGCGCCCATCGCACCCTTCTATGCCGACAGAATCTATACCGACCTTCAAGGACCTGCCGACAGCGTACACCTTGACACCTTCCCCAAGACCGACAACGAGAACATTCTACCCGAACTCGAACACCAGATGCAACTGGCCCAGGAGGTCACTTCACTGGTGCACGCCATACGTAAAAAGGAAAAAATAGGAGTGCGACAACCTCTGCAGAACATTGCCATACCCGTCACCAACGTACAGACCCAAAAGGATATACAGACTCTGCAGGCTCTGATACTCGAAGAGGTGAATGTCAAGAATATAGACTTCGTGGGAGGACAAATGGTGCGGAAGACCGTCAAGCCTAACTTCCGCGTGATGGGCAAAAAGTTCGGCAAACAGATGAAGGAGGTGGCTGCCGCCGTCGCTGCACTGCAGCAGGAAGCCATCGCCGAGCTCGAAGGTGGCAGCACGCTCATCAACGTGGCAGGAAAAGCATACAAACTCACGCCCGAAGATGTAATAATCGTTGCCGAAAACTTGCCGGGATGGAGCGTGGCATCCGACGGTACGCTCACCGTGGCACTCGACATCACCATCACCCCCGAGCTGCGGCTCGAAGGACAGGCACGCGACATCGTACGCAGCGTGCAGAATCTCCGCAAAGACACCGGACTCGAAATCACCGACCGCATACGGCTTACACTTCCCGAAAGCACGAGGAAAGCTGCAGAGGCTTATGCAGCATACATCTGCGGACAGGTACTTGCCGTAGAGCTGAACTTCGGACCCAACGAAACACCGGTCATCCAAAAGGCATAAGGGGAATTGGATAAACTATTCATTTTGTAAGGAGAGAGGGGGGGGAGGGGATGGGCTTCTTCTGTCCGCCCTCCGTCTCCCCAGCCCCCTCCCTCTTTCCTTTCTCCTTCCTCTCTGCACTTTCCTGTCACACCCCCTCCAAAGACACACCCATACATGGAAAAGAACCGATACTCCGACGAAGAGCTTGAAGAGTTCCGCCAACTCATCAACGAAAAGCTGCAAGTGGCGGAAGCACAGTACAAGGACATCATCGACACCATCTCCAAACGATCGGGAAACGGCATCGACGACACTCTCCCTACTTACCACGCCCTCGAAGAAGGCAGCTGCACACAGACACTCGACGACTATCTGCAGCAGGCACAGCGCCTCAGAAAGTTCATCAACGGACTTAAGGCTGCACAGGTGCGCATTGACAACAAAACCTACGGCATTTGCCGCGTAACAAAGAAACTCATCCCCAAGGAACGGCTACGCGCCGTGCCGCACACTACACTCAGCATCGAGGCCAAACTCCAACAGAAGAAATGAAGCTGCGAACCATACTGTCACTCTCACTCATACTCTTCATTCTCGTCGCCGACCAAGCACTGAAGATTGCCGTAAAGACTCACATGTCGCTCTATGAGCACATCGTCGTCACAGAATGGTTTCACATTGCCTTCGTCGAAAACCGCGGCATGGCCTTCGGGATGGACTTCATCGGCACGGCTGTGCTCACCGTGTTTCGCTTCCTCGCTGTCGGAGCTTTCTGCTGGTGTCTGGCACACTGCATACGCCGACGCTATCCGATGGGATTCATCATCTGTCTCTCACTCGTCATCGCAGGAGCACTTGGAAACATCATTGACAACTGCATCTACGGACTCGTGTTCTCCGAAAGCCAACCCGCAAATCCCTTCTTTGCCCCCATTGCAGAATTTGTTCCTTTCGGCAAAGGCTACGGAAGTTTCCTCAGCGGACGGGTGGTCGATATGTTCTACTTCCCGCTATGGCAATGGCCGGAATCATGGCCTATCATCGGTGGACGCACATTCTTCGGAGCGGTTTTCAACCTCGCCGATGCAGCCATCAGCGTAGGAGCTGTAGCCATCATCCTCTTCCATTACAGACAACTTTCGGAAATCCTAAAAAAGTAACATTTCATAAAGTAACATTTCATATTGAACAGCTTTCGAGAAATCCTAAAAAGAATTATTCTATTTTGAACCACCTGCGACACATATTCAAGGCCATACTGCTGCCCTCACTGATGCTTCTCACCACCGTGGCATGCGAACGGAAACGCACGCACGACATCATTCCGGAGCACCTCATGCCCAATGTGCTCTACGACTACCAGCTGGCCACAGCCGTTGCCGAAAACGATGAGGACATCAGTGAGGCGGCACAGAAGGAATATCTCTACACGCAGGCTGTTTTCCGGAAATACGGCATCACCGCACAGCAGTTCGAACTCTCCGTGGCGCATTATGCCCGCAGTCCCAAAACCATGATGGAAATCACCGAAAAGGTCTGCAAACGTTATGCCGACGAAATACGGCGGGGGACGGAAGACGATGACAACGACGACACGTCTCGCAAGGGCATACGCATGGACACCGTCATGATATGGCAGACGAACCACGACGTCATGCTCTCTGCCGCTGGGCAGAATTGGTACGAGGCTGAAATTCCCGTCAAGGAGATGAAACGCGGTGCAAGGCTCATGGTGGGATTCAATACCTCGTGGGCTTACCGCGAGGGGGCAAAACAGGGATACTATCAGGTTGTCCTCACATACGACAACGATTCCATTTATACACAAGGTGCGGAAATCAGAGAGTACGGGGCACGACAAGGGTTGTCTGTTTTCCTTTCGGACCATTACGCCGTACGCCAGGCAAAAATCATCATCATTCAGGACGCACGCTGGCGGCCCTTCCCGCAAATACTCTGTCTCAACAACCTACGGGCATGGACCATTACCTCAGAAACCATAGCGACAGGCAATAATGAAGACAAAAAGAATCGCCGTCCTGCGGCTACACCTCAAGGACGGACGCATCCTGCAAAGGCAGATACTCTGCCTTAACGACACCGACCATATACTCTCCTTTGCCCCTTTGAAACACGAAACATGCCTCACGGAATGGCACCGCAACGACTGGTACGAAGAATGACAAAGAAGTATGACGTAGAAGAATGATATAATAGAAGAACGAAGTAATAAAGCCGGAATATCCTTGTGCGATATCCCGGCATATTTTGTTTTTTTCGAGTTTCGAGGGGTATTCCGTGGGTAAATCTTCCTCCTTGACCAAGGGGGGAGTGGAGCAGGGTGAAGGGAGGACGACGGCACAATGGCCACCCTTACTCATTCTCCCCTTCCCAGAGAGAGGAAGCGGCGGTATTCCTGTTCGAAGTTCGGAGTGAAGAATCCCTTCCCCATAAGCTCTACTATCTCCTCCGGCGAGAAGAAACGCCCGCCATCAAGTTCGTCTGAAGGACGCAGCGGAGTGTCGGTCGTAAGGCAAAACACATGCACCAGCTCCCGTTCACGCAGACTCTCGAAAACATAACGCACCAGCATTTCTGCATCGGCGATGTCGGTAAGTCCTATCTCTTCGCGCACCTCACGGCACAAAGCAGTCTGGGGGTCTTCACCCCAACCTACATGCCCCCCAACGGCAGTGTCCCATTTGTTTGGCTGGATGTCCTTCCATGCCGGACGGTGCTGCAGGAACAGGTCGCCACGGGAATTGAAAACGTGGAGGTGGACAACAGGGTGGAGCGGTTTCCCGGACGTTCCGGAATGAGCCTCACCCCGAGTGGTGCAACCGGTAACAATCCCTTCGGCATCAACCACAGGAAGCAGTTCAAGAGAATTATCGGACTTCATAGGGCATCATAATTCAGAATGGAAGAGTCGCCGTAACTGAGAAAACGGAAGTCATGCTCCAAAGCATAGTCATACATCTGCCGCCAGTTGCCTCCTACAAATGCGCTGACAAGGAGAAGGAGCGTGGACTGTGGCTGGTGGAAATTCGTAATGATGGTACGCACAATATGGAAGCGGTAACCCGGAGCAATTATAATCTGTGTGGAAGTGGCAAGCACATCCTTCCGCACAGCGTCGAGATAGCGCAAAATGGCTTGCAACGCCTCGCAAGGGGTGATGGGTTCCGGACACAGCGCCTCAACCGAGGCATCGTCGTCTGCATAGGGCATCCACTGCGTCACATGCAGGTCGTCGGGAGTAAGATGTTCAAGCGGTGTCCCCAAACGTTCATTATTATATATAATGAGTCCGATGTAATAAAGGCTTTCAAGCGTACGCACGCTGGTGGTGCCGACGGCAATGCAACGAACATCGTGGGCCAGCAGACTTTCCACCACCATACGCGACACGCTCACCCACTCTGCATGCATGGCATGACCTTTTATCTCCTCGCTTTTCACAGGTTTGAAGGTTCCGGCACCGACATGCAGCGTCAGTTCTGCACGCTCTATCCCGCGGGCATCTACGTCGGCCAGCACCTGAGGGGTGAAGTGTAGCCCTGCCGTAGGAGCGGCCACCGAACCCTTGACCTTGGAGTAGACCGTCTGATAGGTCCGCAGGTCACCCTCTTCGGTGCGGCGGTTCAGATAGGGCGGAATGGGAAGTTCGCCCACAGCATCGAGGATTTCTGCCCAGCTTAGTGCAGCATCGTCCCACGAGAAGCGAACCACATGCCCCGAACCTTCGGCTTGGAGCCGACAGGCACGGAGCGTCACACTGCGGAAACCTTCGGGACCGGCAACGGATATCTCACGCAAAAGTTCACCGTCCTTCCACTTCTTCAGGTTACCTATCAGACACGTCCATTCCACACTGTCCCTGCATGCAAACGACTGTTGGTAATCGTGCGGAAAATGAGGCTCGAGGCAGAAGACCTCGATGAGGGCACCGGTCTGTTTATGGAAATGCAGACGGGCTTGGATAACTTTTGTGTTATTGAAAACGAGCAGAGATCCTTTTGGCAAATATTCAGGAAGGTTACGGAAGACATCCTCGTCAATGGTGCCGTCGCAACTTCGTAGCAGAAGCTTCGAACTGTCGCGCTGCGGCAAGGGATACTTCGCAATACGATACTCAGGCAGGGTATAGTTGAAATCGCGGATATGCAAATGTTTGGGATGCATGGCAAAATGTTTTCGAAAAATAAACAAGAATGTTGGGGCGAAGGGAATTCACCCAAGTCTTTTCAGGGGTGTGCTATAAATTAGCTTGAAATCAAACACCCCCATCATTCATCAGCATGCAGCAGCACGGGAAGCGCCGACGGCGGCACGTGCCCGATGTGGCAGGCAATGCCGTGGAGCCCGGAGCCGAGAATCTGAAAGGCATCGTCCGGTGTGATATCTCCCTCGAAATGTGCCACCATATGGATTCCACAGCCGGCCCGTCTTACTTCGGCAGCAATGCCAATGGCAGCATGGGCAGGCAGCAGGACATAGTCCGCACCTGCCTTAGCGGCTGCCACCACATCGGAAGCGTTGTCCACGGCAACACCGATAATCTGAGGAGAATCCTCGCCAAGTATACCGCGTGCTACGTGAACAGCGGAGGTGACAGGATGCGGACGCTGGAGGACAATACCCAAAGGTTCCGGACGGCGGGCTGCCAGAGCGGCAATGCCTGAGGACGTGAGCAAAAGGCCGTCTGCCACCGCGTCGCGTACAGTCTCCGCATCGTCACAAACCGTCAGTAAGCAACCCGCAGCACGGCAGTCGCAGAGCGCACTTTCAAAGTCTGAAGGACAGTCGGCAAGCAGTACCCACCGGCAGCCCGTAGCAAGCGCCTCACGGACATCAGCAGGAGATATAAAGTATTGTATAGGAATCATCGTCGTCGCTCTTTTGTGATTTTCAGCCACAAAGGTACGCACAAAAAGCCGAAAGTGAGAGTGGATGCTAAAAAAAACGCGCGTTTTTTTGCCGTTTCCATCCTTTTGAGGTACTTTTGCACAGGATATGCATATACCGCGTGACACACAACAGATGCAAACTCCTACAATTTCTGGAGGGTATTCCATCCCATACCATATCAAGCATCATCACCACGCATTAGCAAACATCCGTGTTTTATATCTTTAAAACTAAATTATAGAACATCCCCTAATATTAAGTCTCCACTTTTCCATTAAAGAAAAAAATGTATAAAATCCTCGGCAAGGAGCAGTTTTCCGAAAAGGTTTTCAAATTTGTCGTTTCGGCACCGTTAATAGCGCGTTCCCGTCGTGCCGGAAACTTTGTGATTCTTCGTCTGGAAGAACAAGGGGAACGGATACCTCTTACCATAGCTGACGCCAATACCGACCTAGGTACCATCACGCTGGTCGTACAAGCCGTCGGTGTAAGTACGCGAAAACTCTGCGCCCTCGAATCGGGCGACAGCATCCTTGATGTGGTGGGGCCCTTGGGACGTGCCACAAGGATAGAGCGTTTCGAGCACACAGTACTCTGTGCCGGCGGAGGAGTTGGAGTGGCGCCTCTTCTCCCCATCGTACGTGCACTGAAGGCCATGGGAAACCGAGTGGTAACAGTGCTTGCAGGGCGTACACGCGAGCTCATAATCCTCGAAAAGGAAATCCGCGAAAGCAGTGATGAGGTCATAATCATGACCGACGACGGGAGCTACGGACAGAAAGGCGTGGTGACAGTAGGAATGGAACAGGTCATACAACGCGAAAAGGTCGACAAATGCTTTGCCATCGGACCGGCAATCATGATGAAGTTCTGCTGCCTAACCACTGCAAAATACGGCATACCCACCGATGTTTCGCTCAACACCATCATGGTCGACGGTACGGGCATGTGCGGTGCCTGCCGCGTGACGGTTGGAGGAGAACGAAAATTCGTTTGCGTCGACGGCCCGGAATTCGACGGCCATGCCGTGGACTTCGATGAAATGCTGAAGCGCATGAAAGCCTTCTCCCTTGAAGAGCACGAGGCTTTGGCACGTTTCGAAGAGGCACAGGCATCCCTTAATGGCAGTACAGGTCATAACAACCATATAACAAGCCCACAGCATGCTACTGCAACCTCTTGCCCGAAAACCTTGCAGCCGGAAGTGAATGACACCATGCTGGCAACAGCAGACCAGGACACTTCGCGAGATGCCGCATGGCGTGCCGAACTCCGCAAGGCAGTGAATCCGAAGGACAGAATGCAGACAGAACGCGTAGAAATGCCCCACCTTGACGGGGCAGAGCGTGCACACCTGTTCCGCCACGAAGTAAACCTCGGACTAAACGCTGAACAAGCACAGCGCGAGGCCACACGTTGTTTGGATTGCGCAAATCCCGGATGCCGTCAAGGATGCCCCGTAGGCATTGACATTCCAAGATTTATCAAACACATAGAGGTAGGACAATTTGCTGCTGCCGCCACCACCATAAAGGAAACCTCCTCACTGCCTGCTGTCTGCGGACGCGTATGCCCGCAGGAAAAGCAGTGTGAAAGCCAATGCATTCACCTCAAGGCAGGAAGGCAGCCCGTGGCCATCGGATACCTCGAACGCTTTGCTGCGGACTATGCACGCGAACACCCTGAAGAAATGCCGACCACACCGGCACCCGGAAAATCCGGCAAACGTGTTGCCGTGGTCGGAAGTGGCCCCGCCGGTCTTTCCTTTGCCGGAGAAATGGCAAAGCACGGTGTTGAAGTGACGGTCTTCGAAGCACTGCACGAAGTGGGAGGAGTATTGAAATACGGCATACCTGAATTTCGCCTGCCCAACAGCATAGTGGAAGCAGAAATACATGGGCTTGAGAGACAGGGCGTACGCTTTGTTACGGACTGTGTCATCGGCAAAACACTTACCGTCAACCAACTCCAAGAAGAAGGCTACGACGCTATTTTTGTAGCAAGCGGAGCCGGATTGCCAAACTTCATGGGAATTCCAGGAGAAAATGCCAACGGTATCCTTTCATCCAACGAGTACCTTACACGCTGCAATCTGATGGACGCATCGAACCCCGCTGCCGACACTCCAGTCTTCATCGGACACCATGTCGTCGTCGTCGGAGGCGGAAACACGGCAATGGACTCTGTACGCACAGCACTGCGCCTCGGAGCGGAAACGGCAACCATTGTTTACCGACGCTCCATGGAAGAAATGCCTGCTCGCGCAGAAGAGGTGCACCACGCAAAGGAAGAAGGAGTACGTTTCTTGACGCTTCACAACCCCGTATCGTATAACCAGGATGAAAATGGCCACGTTACGCAGGTCGTACTCCAGAAGATGCAACTCGGCGAGCCCGATGCCAGCGGACGACGCCGTCCAGTTCCCGTGGAAGGGGAACTGGTGACACTCAACTGCGACCTGGTAATTGTCGCTGTAGGCGTGAGTCCCAACCCCATTGTCCCGGCTTCCGTCGAAGGCCTGGAGCTCGGACGCAAGCACACCATCGTGGTCGGCGACGACATGCAGTCAAATATCACAGGACTCTATGCCGGCGGCGACATCGTACGCGGAGGTGCTACCGTCATCCTTGCCATGGGCGACGGCAAACGTGCCGCACAAGCTTTGGCACAGAAATTTGGAATATAAGAAAACGAAAGTGTGGAAATTGCAACAGACACCTGGAAAAGGTTGGCAATCTCCACACTTTCTGTGCGCTAAAGGGAAAAAAAATACAGCCCCGTTTCGTACTTTTCCCAGAAAGTCTTAATTTTACCGACGTTTTCTGCACCGCAGCAAAGTCTTCGTCTAACGATTGCTTATGCAGAGGTTGTAGAAAGGGAATTACGATACCGGAATTCCATGATATATATATATATTGAAATATGTCAGACAACCGTAGTTTAGTAAGCATTGCCGGCCTCTCCCGGGAGAAAATCCTTTACCTCATGGAGATGGCGCAAGAGTTTGAACGCCAACCCAACCGCAAGATTCTTGATGGTTGCATCGTCGCCACGCTCTTCTTCGAACCTTCCACACGCACACGCCTATCGTTCGAGACTGCAGCCAACCGTCTGGGAGCACGCGTCATCGGATTTACTGACCCCAAAGTCACTTCCAGCACCAAAGGAGAAACGCTGAAGGACACCATCATGATGGTCAGCAACTACAGCGATGTCATCGTCATGCGCCATTATCTCGAAGGCGCAGCACTCTATGCCAGCGAACTCACACCGGTGCCAGTGGTAAATGCTGGAGATGGAGCTCACCAGCATCCTTCGCAAACACTCCTTGATCTCTATACCATCATCCAAACCCAAGGTACTCTTGAGAACCTCAACATCTATCTTGTAGGCGACCTGAAATACGGACGCACTGTGCATTCCCTGATTATGGCCATGCGCCATTTCAATCCTACCTTCCATTTCATTGCCCCCAAGGAACTGGCAATGCCCGACGAATACAAGCAATATTGCTTGGAAAACAACATTTCTTTTGTTGAACATGAAGACTTCAACGAGGACATTATCGCTGGAGCAGATATTCTTTACATGACAAGAGTACAACGTGAACGATTCTCCGACCTAATGGAATATGAGCGCGTTAAGGATGTCTACGTCCTCAATGCCTCCATGCTGGGAAAGGCAAAATCCAACATGCGCATCCTGCACCCCCTGCCCCGTGTAAACGAAATCAGTCAGGATGTTGATTCCACTCCCCATGCCTACTATTTCCAGCAGGCACAGAACGGACTCTATGCCCGCGAAGCCATTATCTGCGACGTGCTCGGCATTACGCTCGACGAGATACGTGCTGACAAGTCGTACCTTTAACACATTGGAAAATGATGTCTATGAAAAGAGAAAAGCTTATGGTTGCCGCCATCGAAAACGGCACCGTCATTGACCATATCCCCAGCAATCGCCTTTTTGAAGTCATACGCTTATTGCGCATCGAAGAACTCGAGCACGACACGGTCTTCATCGGTTATCATCTGAAAA
>SFJN01000221.1 GCA_004555055.1 Bacteroidales bacterium
TCCCCCTCCCCCTTGACGGTTTATTCAAGCTGTTTGATTAAAGAACCGACAAAAAAATCTTTTCAGACACTCCTATACGTAGTGTCATTGAGTAAGGTGGTGATGAAAAAACAATTGCGATGACGGCTAATGTGCACAAATTACACAAATCACAGGCGTCTATCGTATATTTCAGATGACATCTCAGTTCACCGCCCTCACCCACAAGGGCGACAACGTGAAACAAAATCAAATTGCCGGTCGTTCCCTGCCGGCAACCACCAACTTACCCCTTTTATGAAATTCTTTACAAAAACCCTCAGTGCCCTGGCACTGACCCTCGGTGCTGCCGCAGGATTCGTTCCTGCAGCCTCGGCACAGACCCCTCCTACGGAGAAACTCACCCTGTGGTATACCACACCTGCCGATGAGGCCTCCTCGTCGAACCAGTCGTCGAACCCGTGGATGGACTATTATCTCCCTATCGGCAACGGACAGTTCGGAGCCATGCTCTCCGGAGGTGTGGCAACCGACGAAATCCAGTTCAACGAAAAGACCCTCTGGACCGGTACCATCGGGCAGAAATCGGAAAGCGAAAAGTCCAACAAATATGGTTCGTACCAGAACTTCGGTTCGCTGAAGGTGGCGACCGGCCACAGCAGCCAGAGCAACTATATCCGCACCCTCGACCTCACCACCGCCACCGGAACGGTGAGCTATACCACCGGCGGTGTGGAATACACCCGACAGTACATTGCTTCGAATCCTGCACAGGTGATAGCCGTGCGTTATGCCGCATCGCAGGGTGGCAAACTCAACCTCACCGTCAGCCTCACACCCGGTGTGAGTGGGACGATGACCTACAGCAACGGCGAAGGATACTTCAGCGGCAAGCTCGATGTGGTGAGCTACAACTCCCGCTTCAAGGTGGTGAACACCGGCGGTAGCCTCTCCTCCAAATCGAGCGGCATCACCGTCAGCGGTGCTGACGAGGTGGTCATCTATCTGGCAGGTGTCACCGACTTCGACAACACGAAGTCGACCTACGTCAGTGGTGCCACAGCCGAAGACCTGGCAAACACCGTAAGCAGCCGTTTGAACGAGGCCGCCCAAAAAGGGTGGGCATCGGTCTACAGCGAGCATGTGGCAGACTATCAGGGTCTCTTCGACCGCATGAGTCTGAACTTTGCCAATGCCGCTTCGCAGAGCAAGACGACCGATGCTCTCATCGAAAACCACAGTTCGGAATCGGACAAACTGCTGCTCCAGCAACTCTATTTTGCCTATGGCCGTTACCTTGCCATTGCCTCTTCGCGCGGAGTGGCCCTGCCAAACAACCTGCAGGGAATCTGGAACAACAGCAGCTCTCCTGCTTGGAACTCCGACATCCATGCCAACATCAACGTGCAGATGAACTATTGGCCTGTGGAAGTCACCAACCTGAGCGAGCTCCACGACCCCTTCCTCAACTGGACCATCAACATGTCGAACAGCAAGGAGTGGAAGTCGTATGCCCAGCATGCCTGCTCCGGCTCTACGGCTGCCAGCAGCAACGGTTGGAACCTCTTTACAGAGAACAGCATCTTCGGCGGTACGGGTTGCTGGAAGCATCAGAACAAGGTCGGCAACGCCTGGCTCTGCACCCACCTCTGGCAGCACTACCTCTATACGCAGGATGCGGACTTCCTTCGCAAGGCCTTCCCCACCATGAAGTCCGCCTGCCAATACTGGATGGACATCCTGATATTGAAAAATGGGGAATATCTCTGCCCCTCGGAATACTCCCCCGAGCACGGTCCGGACAACGAGGAAGGTGTGGCATACGCCCAGCAGCTTGTGGCAGAACTCTTTGCCAACACCCTCGACGCATGTAAGGTGCTGGGAGTAAGCATCGATGGCCTGCAGGCCAAATACGACAAGCTTGACAAGGGCTTGAACACGGAGACGTATACTGCTGCGGGTTATAAGAAAAGTCCTTCACATGGATATCAGAATTGGAAATCTGGTTTAAATGGAATCAGTAAAAATACTGTATTGCTTCGCGAGTGGAAAAACTCGAGTTACTATGCCGGAGAAATAAGTCATCGCCACCTCTCCCCTCTGATGTGTCTTTATCCCTTTGACCAGATTAAGGACGAGAACATCCGTAAGGCCGCACAGAATCTCCTCACCTTCCGTGGCGACGACTCCCGCGGATGGTCGATGGGATGGAAAATCAACCTGTGGGCACGTCTGAAGAATGCTACCAAGACATCCACCATCATCAGCAAAGCCCTGCAGCACTGCGGCACCTACGATGCTTCCGGCTCCACCACCGGTGGCGTCTATTATAACCTGCTCGATGCACACCCCTACTTCCAGATTGACGGAAACTTCGGTTTCACTGCCGGCGTAGCGGAAATGCTCTTCCAAAGCCATGCCGGATATCTCGACGTGCTTCCCGTACTCCCCGACACCTGGAAGAAGGGCGGAACGGTGAAGGGCGTGAAGGGCCGCGGAAACTTCACCGTCGACTTCCAGTGGAACAGCAACGGCGAGGTGACCGAAATCACCATCCTCAACGTCAAGGGCAACGCCCTCAAGGTGAAGTGCGACAAGGGTGCCAAGAGCATCGCCGAAGCCTACGTCACCGTAGCCGGCACCAAGGTGACACCGACCCTCGTGGAAGGCACCACCGACGTCTATGCCATTGCCAGCGCCGCCGGGCAGGAGGTGAAGATTGACTTCGTCAACGACGGTCCTGCCGTCACCCCCGACCCCTCGTTCAAGCTCACTGCCGACGAGACCGTCACCGCCTTCGGCGAGGTGACCACCGGCGAGACCTATACCCGCACCGTCAAGGTGAAGGGCGAGAACCTGAAGGGCGACATCACCGTTGCCTCTTCGGCCGACGCTGTCCTTGTGCCCGCCGCCACCACCATTGCCAAGGCCGATGCCGCCGCCGGCTACGACCTCACCGTCAGCCTGAAGCCCACCGCTGTGGCCGAGAACGCCACCGCCACCCTCACCTTTACTACCCAGGGTGCTGAGGCGCAGGAACTTACCTTCAGCTGGACCGCCAAGGCCCCGGCAGTGCCTACCCTCAACGTCAGCACCGCCACCACCGCCTTCGGTACTGTGACCACCGGCGAAAACATCACCGCCACTGTCACCGTGAAGGCTGCGGACCTGAAGGGCGACATCACCGTCGGCAGCGACAAACCCGCCCTCAAACCCGCCGTCAACAGCATCGCCAAGGCTGATGCCGAGAGCGCTACGGGATATCTGCTCAAAGTCACACTCCTCCCCACCGAGGACGGTGCCGGTGTGGCAAACCTCACCTTCAACGCTGATGGTGCCGAGGCAAAGACCCTCCAGTTCACCTGGACCGCCCAGACTCCCGTGGTGGTAACACCCAGCCTTAGCGTCACTCCCGCCGACTACGACTGGAGCAACCTCACCGTAGGTACCTCTGCCACCGCCACCCTCGCCCTGCAGGGTGCGAACCTCAACGGCAACGTTACCGTTGCCTCGGACAATGCCGCACTCGTGCCCTCTGCAACGAGCGTCTCCAAGACCGATGCCGAGGCCGGCTACACCCTGACGCTGACCCTCAC
>SFJN01000032.1 GCA_004555055.1 Bacteroidales bacterium
TTCTCCATAAGGGCTTTGCGCGAATCCTTTTGATTTGAGTTTACTAATCATTTCACTCTTATCGCCGTCTACAGGAATACCCAAAAACTTGGTTACGTCCGTCTGTGCCATACCTACTATTGATATGCAGCACAACACAAAAGAAATAAAAACCTTTTTCATATTTTGTTTATTGTTTGTTGTTTGAATAGTGGTAATTATCAAAAGGATCAACGCCTAATCCATATCTTTTCCCTTTTCATTGTTTTAGTTATCATACACTTACGATATATCATCCGATAAAAAGAGAAGACTAAGTTCAAATTGAGTTCAATCTTTGTTATTTGTCTATGTTATATCAAACAAGTTGTACGAGGAATGAATACATGTTCGAACTTGTTATCTTTAGGCTCATTCAATCGATGGAGTGAGCAAAAGTCATCAAGATAACTCATATCTATCAAGATGTGATTTTTCCAACATTTTGCGCACTCGTTCTATTCCGCGGTCATATCTTTCTCTCACGGCCTCTTCTTCCTCTGGAGTTCGATTCAGGAACTTCTCATAGGTTGCCTGTGCCTCGGCTTCGAAACGCCGGGCCACTTCACCGGTCAGTACGGGTATGGATGCTATCGGTAGTGCCATAATTTTCCTCTCTTTACGATTCAACATTATATTTTACCCTGCAAAAATACTCAGAAAATCTGAAAGCCAGCAAAGTTTGTCGATTAATTCTATGCCGGACGATGAGACTTTCCCGCTTTTTTGACTGATTTTTGCAAAAATCGGGCAAAGCAAAGTTACACGATAATTCTGACGAAAACAAACGAGTTTCGCCCAAATGTGGGTCAAAAACCATAGATTTGGGCAAAAAGTGCAACAGGAGGGAACTCATGCTGACTCCGGCCGAAGGGCAAGAAGTATGCTGTTCCACGCCCTTCCTGTCGCTGTCCCTCTGTCGCTTGCTGCGCCCCCCCATTCCACACCTTCCCTCCCCTCCAAAAAGGGCGTTTTTCCGGAAATTGAAAACATCGGACTTCTTTGCATAAAAGTACCGTACTTTTGCCTCGAAAGTTCCGATGTTTTGCCCAAAGAAGTCCGATGTTTTCATTTTCCGGAACGGCACCTTTCAGCCCTGCCGCCACCGCCCTTCACCCCCGAAGGCCGTGGACAAGGGAGGTAGCCGGAGGGAAAACGGGAGCAGAAAAGATTTTTCAGTAGGCCTCAGAAAAAAACAAAAACACGGGTGAAGGACGGAAAACCTGCGCTTTTTGCAAGTTTTTTCTTGGGAATTCCGCAAAAACACCCTAACTTTACACACAGATTTTACAGGCGTCCGTCCGGCGGCTTCTTTCCCGGAACCCCCTACCCCATGGACACATGCCGACGACAAAGCCCCGCACAGCAGGACCGCCGCCCCCTTCACCCAATGCGAAAATTATGGAAAACATCACGAACTTCTACGAAACGGCACCGCTCATGCTTGCCATCTACTGGTCCGTTGCCGCACTGAGCAGCATCCTCTTCCTCGTCCAGGCCATCATACTCCTCATAGGCTTCGACACCGATTCCGACTTCTCGGGCGGCGACGCCGCCTTCGATGCCGACGGCATGAACCTCGTGTCATTCAAGACCATCCTCTGCTTCCTCCTCGGATTCGGATGGACGGGCGCCATCTTCTACCCCATCTTCGAGAACAAGGTTACCGTGGCCCTCATCGCCGTGGCCGCAGGCGTTTCGTTCATGTTCCTCATCGCCTTCCTCCTCCGTCAGGTGCTGCGCCTCTCGAGCGAGGGCACCTTCTCCACCGCCAATATCGTGGGCCTCGTCGGCAGCGTCTACCTGCGCATTCCCGGACCCGAAGAGGCCGGAAAGGTGAACATCTCCTACCGCGGGTCGATGCACGAACTCCTCGCCTTCAGCGACACCCCCATCGAGACGGGAGCCACCATCAGGGTGGTACGCGCCATCGACGCCTCCACCGTCTTCGTCGAAAAGCTCTGATGCCGGAGTCTCGCAGATATAGCGGATACAATGAAATCACAAAAGATTACTCAAGATTAGAGAGAGAAAAAAACACACATTCACCCACTAAAAAAAACTGAAAAAACATGTCAGTAGCCATCCTTCCCATCATCGCCGTCGTAGTGGCCATCCTCATCGTGGCAGCCCTGCTTAACCGCTACCGCCGCTGCCCCTCCGACAAGATTCTTGTCATCTACGGCACCACCGCCAACGGTGGCAGCGCCAAGTGCGTCCACGGCGGAGGAACATTCGTGTGGCCCATCATCCAGGACTACGCCTACCTCAGCCTGCGCCCCATCTCCATCGAGGCCAACCTCACCAACGCCCTCTCGCGCCAGAACATCCGCGTGGACGTGCCCTGCCGCTTCACCGTCGGCATCAGCACCGAAGGCGACTCCATGAACAACGCCGCTGAACGCCTGCTCGGACTCACACCGGGCGAAATACAGGACATGGCACGCGACATCCTCTTCGGACAGCTCCGCCTCGTCATCGCATCCATGAGCATCGAAGAGCTCAACAGCGACCGCGACAAGTTCCAGGAAAACATCATGAAGAACGTGGAGATTGAACTGAAGAAGGTGGGACTGAAACTCATCAACGTCAACGTCACCGACATCAAGGACGAAAGCGGATACATCGAGGCCCTCGGACAGGAAGCCGCCGCCACCGCCATCAACGCCGCCAAGGTGAAGGTGGCCGAACAGGAGAAAATCGGTGAAATCGGACGCGCCGAAGCACAGAAGGAAACCCGCATACGCACCTCCGCCGCCAACGCCGACGCCGTAGCCGGAGAAAACGAGGCCAAGGTGGCCATCGCCAACTCCGACGCCGAACGCCGCGAACGCGAGGCCGAAGCACAGCGCCGGGCCGTGGCAGCCGAAAAGGTGGCACAGGCCAAGGCGCTCGAAGAGGCTTACTCCGCCGAACAGCGCGCCGAGCTGGCACGTGCCGAACGCGAACGCGCAAGCCAGCAGGCCAACGTCATCGTCGCACAGGAAGTGGAAAAACGCCGACTCGTCATCGAAGCTGAGGCCGAAGCCGAACAGAAGCGCGTCAACGCAAAGGGTGAGGCCGACGCCATCTTCGCAAAGATGGAGGCCGAGGCCAAGGGTCTCTACGAAATCCTTACCAAGCAGGCACAGGGCTACGACAAGATGATACAGGCTGCCGGAGGCGACGCCACAAAGGCATATACCCTGCTGCTCCTCGAAAAACTGCCCGAACTCGTCAAGACACAGGTGGAGGCCATCAAGGGCATCAACATCGACAAGGTGACCGTTTGGGACGGTGCAGGAGGTGCCAACGCCGACGGAAAGACATCGACCGCAAACTTCGTCAGCGGACTCATGAAGTCCGTACCCCCTCTTGCCGACCTCTTCGACCAGGCCGGAATGAGCCTGCCGGAATACCTCGGCAAGAAGAAGGACAACGCGCCCGAAACCGAACGCACGGCGGAATAACAGGCACGGAACAAGGGGGCTGTTCTCTTTTGGAGTTTAGGAGTGTCTGCCTGAACACCCCACTATCCCAACCGCCTCCACCCACACCGCAAAACACCAACGTCAGAACACGCATGACCGACGTCTCCGTACTCATCCTCTTCTTCAACCGCCCCGACCACTTCGGACGGCTGTGGACCGAAATCCGAAAGGCACAACCCGCACGCCTGTTCCTCTACCAGGACGGACCGCGGGGCGAGCACGACATGCCGGGCATCGAAGCCTGCCGGCGCATTGCCGAAAACGTCGACTGGCCCTGCACCGTACACCGCAACTACCAGACGCGCAACAGCGGATGCGACCCCTCGAACTTCCTGGCGCAGAAATGGGCTTTCTCCATCACCGACAAATGCATCGTCCTCGAGGACGACGACGTGCCCACCATGTCGTTCTTCCGATTCTGCAAGGAAATGCTCGACCGCTACGAACACGACCCGCAGGTGTGCATGATAACGGGATTCAACACCGAGGAATTCACACCCGCCGACGGCGCATCGTACGTCTTCACCCGCAACTTCAGCATCTGGGGATGGGCATCGTGGCGAAGGGTCATCGACCAGTGGGACGAGCACTACAGCTGGCTCGACGACGACGCTGAGGTGGAACGCCTCGACGCATACATCCGCCGCTACCGCCTGCGCGACGACTTCATCAAGATGGCACGCGCACACCGTGCATCCGGAAAGGCTTACTACGAAACCATCTTCTGCAGCCTCATGTGGCGCAACGACTGGCTCGCCATCGTCCCCACATCGAACCAGATCAGCAACCTTGGCGTGAGCGACAATTCCGTACACTTCGCCGGGAGCATCAGGCAGCTCCCACGCGGTTACCGCCGCATCTTCACCATGGGACGCCACGAAATGCAGTTCCCGCTCCAACACCCTGCCACCGGCGAACCCGGCACCGCACACGAGGAATACGAGCCCTACCGCCGCCACGTCTACCGCATCATGGCATGGGGACACCCCTGGGTCAAGGTGGCACGCTCCGTCGAGGAACTCCTCATCAACGTCCGCCACGGACAATGGGGATACATCACACGGGCCATACGCAAACGATGGCGCAAATGGACACGCGGACAGGAATACTATTAACGACAGGAATACTATTAACGACAGGAATACTATTAAATTATTAATCCTCCGCGTCGTCCGTGGACATCCGTGACTGTTCGTGTGAAAATAAATCCTCCGTGAACATCCGTGACTGTCCGTGTGAAAATTTAATCCTCCGTGAACATCCGTGACTGTCCGTGTGAACATATTATTCTCCGTGGAAATCCGTGACTGTCCGTGTGAAAATAAATCCTCCGTGGACATCCGTGACTGTCCGTGTGAAAATAAATTCTCCGTGGACATCCGTGACTGTCCGTGTGAAAATAAATTCTCCGTATCCTCCGTGGAAATCCGCGATTGTCCGTGTGAAAATAAATTCTCCATATCGTCCGTGTGATCATATAATCCTCCGAGCCCGGACGGAAACCCGGACGGAAACACCCAACATGCAACAATAATAATTTAACACCATATGAAACGACTTCTACTATCGGCAACGGCGCTCTTTGCCATCCTCAACGCGTCGGCCGAAGAACAGACGGTGGTTCTCACCACCAGCCAGCCGGAAGGACAGACCATCACCCTGCTGGTCAACGCCACCCGCGCCGGCGTGACCGTCGACTGGGGCGACGGCACACCCCAGGCCTACACCAGCACCACCAACGGCGGAGTGCTCGAAATCAGCGGCACCCTCAAGGGCGCCAACATCACCGTCAAGGCTGCCAAAGGATGGAAGATGCTCGCTGCAACCGACGCCGGACTCACTGCCGTTGACCTCTCGAAGGCAACCGAACTCCGCAGCCTCTACCTCCAGAACAACGCCCTCACCAGCGTCAACGTGGCCAACATGCCTGAACTACGCGACCTCAACCTGGCCAACAACCAGCTTACGGCCGTCACCCTCAACTCGTCGAAGAACCCCCTCATCGAGACCCTCGACCTGAGCAACAACCCCATCGCCGCCACATCCTTCATCTACGGACAGGCCAACCTCCGATACCTCAACCTATCGGGAATGGACTACACCTCGCTGACCCTGACCAAGGATGTGAACCTCGACGCCCTCCTCGTGGCCAATAACGCCCTGAAGACGCTCACCCTCACCGCCACCAAGGACATCTCGCTCATCGATGTTCGCGGCAACAAGCTCGAGAAGATGACCATGCCCACCGACGGACTGCCCCAGCTGCAGCAGCTCCTCGCCGACGACAACTACCTCGAGGACCTCGACATCTCGGCATCCACCGACATCAACACCCTCACCGTTGCACGCAACGAAATCAGCAAGGTGACCCTCCCCTCCAAGAGCAAGCTCCAGGTCTACGACTGCAGCGAGAACGCACTCACCTTCTCCAGCCTGCCACGCAAGACCTACGTGCCCAGCGTATACTTCGACTACAGCGACCAGGCTCCCTTCGACATCTCAGCACTCGGACTCACCGAAGGCTCGTGGGGCTCGAAGTACCTGCCCTGGCTGAAGATGAACCCCGACTATGCCAGCCGCGGTGATGCACAGTACCAGCTCGACATGAGCGCCCACGTGGCAGGCTCCGGATCAAGCAGCGTACAGTTCGAAATCGTCAGCGTCACACCCGAAGGCGAAAAGGTGCTCGAGAAGGCCTCGGCTACAAACAAGACCCTTGACTACAGCTTCGTCAGCGGTAAGATTACCGTACTCAAGGAATTCCCCAACCTCTACATCCGAATGACCGACAGCGGATATCCCGACCTCACCGTCGCCACCACCCACTTCGCCGTCATCGACCCCACGGCCGACGGCATCGAAGAGGTAACCTTCGACGACAACAGCGCCGACGACAACACCGTCTACGACCTGCAGGGACGCCGCACACAGAGCACCGCAAAGGGCATCTACATCGTAGGCTCGAAGAAGGTCATCAGATAATTACACGGGGACACACACCGGACGCAACGCACACCCCATCGCGCTGCATCCCCACAACCCGACGCTTGACATATATATAAAATATAGACAAGAAAACGACTCTATGAAAACGCTATACAAAACGCTTGCAGCATTCGTCCTCAGCATGGCCTGCGCCACTGCCGGATACGCCTATGTTGCAGCACCCGGACAGGCCGACGTCCCCGTGATACTCGTGCCCCACAACCCACAGCTCAACTACCAGGAGCGCACACTCTGCTACAACATCGAAGCCAACATCCCCTACACCGTCAGCTGCGAAGCCGAATGGGTGAAGGTCATCCAGCGCGGTTCGGCGGTCTACGTACACGTCGACCAGAACTACTACGACACCGAACGCACCGCCAGCATCCTCTTCACCAACGACGAGGTGGGCATGAAGCAGGTGATGACCGTCACACAGACCCGCGACGAATCGGTGGAGGAAGCTCCGAGCGACATCCGCCTCGTCCCCAAGTCGGCCACCGCAAGCAGCTTCCAGAGCGGCGAAGGCATCGAACGCTCCTACGACGACGACACCAGCACCCTCTACCACTCCTCCTACGCCGGAGGCGTCAGTGCATCGTCTCCCGTCACCCTCACCTACAACTTCAACGCCACCACCATCGACTTCATCAACTACATTCCACGTCAGGACAGCTCCACCAACGGATGCTTCGGCGAGGTGGAACTCCTCATCAAGCACGACGGCGACAAGGACTTCACATCGTTCGGAAAGTTCGACTGGGAAAAGCGCAACGAAACCCGCAGCGTGGTCCTCTCTGACGAAGTGAAGGACAACATCACCGCCGTACGCTTCGTCGTCAGCAGCGGTGGCGGCACCTTCGCATCCTGCGCCGAAATGCAGTTCATGCAGCTCAACAAGGAAGGTCTGAACGAATACGCCATCTTCGGCGACGAACTCTACTCCACCCTCCGCGCCGACGTCACCAAGGACGACATCGACGCCCTTGAGAACCCCTTCATCAAGGCACTCGCCAACCAGCTCTTCGCCGGTACCTACAACACCGACTACCGCGTGGCCGACTACCAGTGCTACACACCCGTCACCACACTCTCCGACCTCTGGAACGCTCCCGGCAAATACTACGACCAGCGTGCCGGCGTCACCGGTATCAACATCACCAAGGGCAAGCAGGCAGTGGTGGTTTCCGGAATCCCTGAGAACTACAGCGTGCAGCTCGTCTGCACCGCATGGTACGAGGGCCACGACGGCGGAAACTTCGACGGCGGAAACCCCGTACACTACACCTACCTGCTCCGCAACGGTCTGAATATCATCCGCTACACCTTCGACTACGACGCCCTCGCATACATCTGCTACTATGCCGACAACGCCGAGTCGATGCCCGACATCAAGGTGCACTTCATCAACGGACAGGTCAACGGATACCTCTCGCCCGAAAAGACGAACAAGGAAATGCAGGCCCTCTGCAAGAACGCCAAGAACATCTGCATGGACGTACTCGGCAAGAAGGTTCACTCCGTATGGACCGCCCAGGGACTCTCAAAGTACTGCCTCGCCAGCGACGGAAAGAGCCTCGGATACCGCCAGTTCATGAACGTCCTCGACTCACTCGTACAGTGGGAACACCGCCACCTCGGCCTCGAAAAGTACAACCGCATACCACGCAACCGTACCATGGCCTACACCAACTACACCTACTACATGTTCCAGGGCGGACTCGGAGTGAGCTTCCACCACGACCAGGAGCAGCGCGTGCTCAACTGCAAGACCCTCATGTACAACGACGACGATGCCATCTGGGGACTCTCGCACGAGTGGGGACACCAGCACCAGATGCAGCCCTACTTCTGCTGGAGCGGCATGGGCGAAGTGTCGAACAACATCTTCTCCTACTACAACACCCAGCATATGGGATACCGGTATACCCGCGGATCGTGGAACCGCGTACGTGAACTCTTCTACGAGAACAAGGCCGTCACCAGCGCCGACGGATATGCCGTGTCCTTCAAGAACGGCAAGCCCTACAGCCAGCGCCGTTCCGACATGTACAAGTTCGTCTCCGGCAGCTCGTCGGCCTACAGCTACAGCTCCAAGCTCCGCGCACACGCCTTGGCCGAAAAGGACAGCCTCATCTACGACTACAGCGAAAATCCCGGACGCTCACTCAGCTACTTCGAGGCCGGTGCAGGCGACATGCTCGCACCCATCATCCTCATCGACAACTATGCCAGCCTCTACCTCGAGAAGGACGGAAAGAAGTACACTGACTTCTATCCCGACCTCCTCGAAGCCCTGCGCCAGAACGAGAATCTCCCCGGAGGTTCAACCGTTGAGAAGCAGGACGGATTCGACAAGTACGAACTCGTTTCCGCTTCGCAGAACGGCAACAAGGACGGCCTCTACACCAAGCTCAAGGAACTCTATCCCGAAAGCATCTGGGCCAAGGAGACCGGCGGATACAACTATCTGAACAAGGGCAACGTATCGTGGTACGACAACTCCGTACCGGCCGTCATGAACTACGTCCGCAAGGCCAGCCGCCTCTACGGCTACAACCTCCTTCCCCTCTTCGACCGCTGGGGATGGTTCCGCACCGGAGCATACTACATCGGCGACTACGGCAACAAGAAGTACGTCCTCACACAGGAAATGCTCGACGAGTTCACAGCCGACATGAAGGCCCTCGAGGATGCCGGCACCATCAAGCCCATCACCGAAGAGATGATCCACGACATCATGTATTGCCGCCACTTCAACGAGAGCAATACCGACCGTCTCCTCCCCACGCCCAACATCCCCAACTAAGATTATGACGCAAAGCGACAGCATCGTTATCATACCCACGTATAACGAGAAAGAGAACATCGAAGCCATCATCCGCGCCGTGCTCGGACTCGACACCGATGACCACCGTTTCGACATCCTCATCATCGACGACGGCAGCCCCGACGGCACGGCAGGCATCGTGAAGGGCCTCATCGCCGGCGAGTTCGCCGACAGGCTCCACATTGTGGAACGCTCCGGCAAGCTCGGACTCGGCACTGCCTACATCGCTGGCTTCCGCTGGGCCCTCGACCACGACTACGAATACGTCTTCGAGATGGATGCCGACTTCAGCCACAACCCCAACGACCTGCCGCGCCTCTACAAGGCCTGTGCCGAAGAGGGTGCCGACGTCAGCGTCGGCTCGCGCTACATCACCGGTGTCAACGTCGTCAACTGGCCCATCGGCCGCGTCCTCATGAGCTACTATGCCTCGGCCTACGTACGCACCGTGCTCGGCATCTCACTCCGCGACACCACAGCCGGATTCGTATGCTATACCCGAAAGGTGCTCGAAAGCATCGACTTCGATGCCATACGCTTCAAAGGCTACGCCTTCCAGATTGAGATGAAGTTCACAGCCCTCACGCTCGGATACCGTATCAAGGAGGTGCCTGTCGTCTTCGTCAACCGCGAGCTCGGCACAAGCAAGATGTCGGGCGGCATCTTCAGCGAAGCCCTCTTCGGAGTCATGCGCCTGCGCTGGGCCAAACTCACCGGAAAGATACGTGCCCGCAAGGCATAGTACGGCATAGTACCGCATAAACCACATTCTGAATGCCCTGCACCACAGGGCACCCATGAAACGACAGACGGATGCTGCATGGAGTCAACCCCGTGCAGCATCCGATGTTTTTTTGTACGCTCCTGCCCTGGCTTTCCTACCGAAACAACGCATTTTGTAATTCTTTTTACGTTAATCCTACGAACAAGCCCTTTCGAATCTGAAATTCCTTCCAATGTTCGAGGCACAGGGAACTGAAATGGAAAAGGCCCTTGACCGGCAGAAGTATGGATAATCTATCCCGCATATTCTTGTCCGCAATTCCAAAAAGGTGTAATATCAGACTGCTGTGCCGCACCGGAGGCATCAAGGTTTCCGATGTTGAAATCGTGAAATGACAGGACCGTATGGTTCCAAACACCGTACTTTTATGCGGTTTTTGTTCCTGTAAACCCTGCAATTCGGGATTTTTCCCTAACTTTGCGCGTGTTGTGCCGTGACATTGTCCGATGACTACAGACACGACCTCCCCCCGAGCCTATTCGTATTCCCGCATACATTTACTTATTATAAGAAATACACCATGCACCGTCGTATACACATCAAGAACGCCACCATCGTCAACGAAGGCCGTAAATTCATTGGCAGCATCGTCATCGACGATGAGCGCATTGCCGAAGTGCTCGAAGGCTTCGACTGCAAACCCGAACTTCCCGCCGACGAGGTGTTCGATGCCACAGGTTGCTATGTCCTCCCCGGCGTCATCGACGACCACGTTCACTTCCGCGACCCCGGACTTACCCATAAGGCCGACTTCGACACCGAAAGCAAGGCTGCCGCTGCAGGTGGTGTCACCACCGTCCTCGACATGCCCAACTGCGTGCCCCCGACCTCCTCGCGCGAGGCCCTCAGGGAAAAAATCGAAATCGCCAAGGCCAAAAGCCATGTGAACTACGGGTTCTTTTTCGGTGCCACTTCAGACAATGCCGAGGAACTCCACCAGCTCAACAAGCGCCACACCGTCGGCATCAAGCTCTTCATGGGCAACAGCACCGGAAACCTCAAGGTGGAAAGCGCCGAAGCCCTGAACACCGTCTTCCGGAACTCCAGGCTCCCCATCATGGTGCACTGCGAAGACACCGACATGGTGGACGAAGCCATGGCAAAGGCCCGCGAGGAATATGCCGGACGCGAAATACCCATCAGCGAACATTCACGCATACGCTCCGCCGAATGCTGCTACCGCAGTACGGAACTCGCCGTACGCCTTGCCCGCGAAAACAATGCCCGGCTCCATGTGGCACACATCTCCACCGCCCGCGAACTCGAGCTCTTCACCCCCGGCGACACCCGCATCACTGCCGAAGTGTGCCTGCCGCACCTGCTCTTCTGCGATGAGGACTACGCACGCCTCGGCGCACGCATCAAGTGCAACCCATCCGTGAAGACGCGCGCCGACCGCGACGCGCTGCGCAGCGCCCTCAACGACGGACGCATCTACTGCATTGGTACCGACCATGCACCACACACCATCGACGACAAACGCGGAGGAGCCGGACGCGCTGCAAGCGGAATACCCATGGTGCAGTTCTCGCTCTGCTCCATGCTCGAACTCGTCGACGAGGGAGTGCTCTCCATCGAACGCCTCGTCACCCTCATGTGCCACAACCCTGCCGAACGCTTCTGCATCGAAAACCGCGGATACATCCGCCCGGGATACATGGCCGACCTCGTCGTCGTACGCCCCAACAGCCCATGGACACTTGCCACACGCATGATTCTCTCGAAGTGCAACTGGAGCCCCATGGAAGGACACGTCTTCAAATGGCGCATCCTCCGCACCTACGTCAACGGATATATGCTCTACCACAACGGACATATTACCAACGAGAACCATCATGGACTCCAGATTACCTTCACACCCGACCACTTCAAGCGCAACGACCGTTAATCCCGAACTCTACCGCGAATATACGCCCGGCGAACTTCTGAGCACCATCGACTGGGTCTACTTCTTCTTTGCCTGGGGCATCGCTCCCGAACATCCCCAGGCCGCTGCCCTGCGCCGCGAGGCCGAAACCATGCTCCGCCAGCTTGCCGACGAGGGTACCCTGGCACGTGCTGCGGGCTCGTGGCGCAGGGCATGGAGCGAGGGCGACAACATAGTGCTCCCTGCCACGGACACCCGGCCGGCCACACGCCTCTGCTTTCTGCGCCAGCAGCATGTCCGCCCCGACGCGCCCTGCCTCTGCCTCTCCGACTTCATCGCACCGCCCACCGCCGCGGCGGCACCCCCGACGGCACACTACGTCGGACTCTTTGCCACGGCCGTCGCTAACCCTGCCGATGCCCTGGCCCATCCGCCCGGATGCCCATGCTGCAATCCGCTGCCTCCAGGCCTCAGACGTCGCACGCTCCCACCGGCAAACACTGCCGCAGCGGCCGCTGACGACGCCTACACCACCATGATGCGCCAGACCCTCCTCGACCGTCTGGCCGAAGCCGCTGCCGCCAGGCTCCATGCCGAGATGCTGCAAACCTTCGGCAACGAGGCGGTGAACACCGAGGTACGTCCCGCCGTGGGCTACCCCTCCATGCCCGACCAGAGCCTCATCTTCGACATCGCACCCTGCCTGCCCTTCGACCGACTCGGCATCACCCTCACGCACAACGGCATGATGCTCCCCCACGCCGCCACCTGCGGACTGGTGTTCGCGCATCCTGCAGCACGCTATTTCGACGTCGGCCACGTCGGTACCGACCAACTCGAGGACTATGCCCGCCGACGCGGCACCGATGCCGCCAGCCTGCAACGGTTCATGACGCGGCGCCTGGCCTGAAAGACACCGCAAACGCACACACACATTTTTGACACCACACACAGACACACAGACTACACACACGAATTCCATATGCTTTCTTTTCTCTACAAGGTCTATCAGTTCTGCATCGTCCTTCCACTGGGTCTCCTGCTCACCGGCCTCACCAGCATTGCCATCGCCCTGCTCTCCGTCTGCGGATTCCCCGTCTTCGCCGCCAAATACATCGGCGGTTTCTGGGCATGGGCACTGCTGCGCATGCTCCTTATCCCCGTCAGCGTGGAGGGCAAGGAGCACGTCGACCCCAAGAAGAGCTACGTCTTCGTGGCGAACCACCAGGGTGCCTTCGACATCTTCGGCATCTACGGATATCTGCGCCACGAGTTCAAATGGATGATGAAGAAGAGCCTGGGCGACATTCCCTTTGTCGGAATGGCATGCCGCAAGGCCGGTTTTATCTTCGTCGACAAAAGTTCACGCCGCGCCATCCTGCAGACGATGACGGATGCCAAGAAGGCCCTCACCGGCGGCGCCTCGCTCTGCGTCTTCCCCGAGGGTGCACGCACCTTCACCGGCCATATGGGAGTGTTCCGCAGCGGAGCCTTCCAGCTTGCCAACACGCTGCAGCTCCCCGTGGTGCCCATCACCATCGACGGAAGTTTCGACATCCTCCCCCGCATGCGCGGCTTCAACTTCGTCAACTGGCATCCCCTGCGCATCGTCATCCACGAGCCTATCGCACCCGAGGGCAAAGGTCCGGAACACGTCCGCCATGCCATGGACGAAAGTTACCGCATCATCATGTCGGCACTCCCCGAACGCCATCAGGGATTTGTCGAGAATCCCGACCAATAGAGGCGTCAGGTCCGGCATCACACACCAGTTTTTTCAAACCATACAATGGCGGGACGGCAGAGTCCGGACCCGCCTATTTCATGCCTATGCCTCTGGACACGGACACACGGTCAGCAAACATCCCAACCACTGCCGGCCATGTCCGGACACCGACGATGCCCGGAAATCCCGAAAAAAGGTAAGTATTTCCGGCATACGGGTATTGCCGCTTTGGCATCCTGGCCGTAACTTTGCACCCGAATCCAACAATACACACCCAACAGATGATTATAGAAACCATAAAATCCCCCGCCGACGTCAAGCGGCTGTCGCTGGAGGAGATGAAGGCCCTGGCGGCCGAAATGCGCACGCTGCTCGTCCGTAAGGTGAGCTGCCACGGCGGTCATTGCGGACCGAACCTGGGCATGGTGGAAGCCACCATCGCCATGCACTACGTGTTCCAATCGCCCGAGGACAAGATTGTCTTCGACGTTTCGCACCAAAGCTATCCCCACAAAATGCTTACGGGACGGGCAGAGGCTTTCCTTGATGCCGGACACTACGACGACGTCTCGGGATACAGCGAGCCCTCGGAAAGCGGACACGACCACTTCGTCATCGGACACACCTCCACCTCCGTCAGCCTTGCCGGCGGACTCGCCAAGGGACGCGACCTGGCAGGAGCAAAGGGCAACGTGATTGCCGTCATCGGCGACGGGTCGCTCAGCGGCGGCGAAGCCCTCGAAGGACTCGACTGGGCGGCGGAACTGGGCACGAACTTCATCATCGTGGTCAACGACAACCAGATGTCCATCGCCGAAAACCACGGCGGACTCTACCGGAACCTCGAAGAACTGAGACGCTCCAACGGCACGTGCAGCAACAACCTCTTCCGCGCCATGGGACTGGACTACGTCTATGTGGACAAGGGCAACGACCTCGAAGCACTCATCGATGCCTTCAGACGGGTAAAGGACACCGACCACCCGACGGTGGTGCACATCAACACACTGAAGGGCAAGGGCTATGCTCCGGCAGAGGCCGACAAGGAACGATGGCACTGGAGTGCACCCTTCGATGCCGAGACCGGCGAACTGCTCAGCCCCGTCACCGCCGAGACCTACGACGAACTTACCGCCACCCACCTGCTGGCACAGATGAAGGCCGACCGCACCGTGTGTGCCATCACTGCCGGCACACCGGGCATATGGAACTGGACACCCGAACGCCGCAAGGAGGCAGGCGGACAGTTCGTCGACGTAGGAATCGCCGAGGAACATGCCGTGGCACTGGCATCGGGCATTGCCAAGGCCGGAGGCAAGGCGGTGTTCGGAGTTTGCAGCACATTCCTGCAGCGGGCCTACGACCAGCTGTCGCAGGACCTCTGCATCAACGACAGTCCCGCCACGATACTCGTGCTCCGGGGCTCGCTCACCACCATGACCGACGTGACGCACCTGTGCCACTTCGACATCCCCCTGCTCTCCAACATCCCCAACCTCGTCTACCTGGCTCCGACAAACCGCGAGGAATACCTTGCCATGCTCGACTGGAGCCTCGGCTACAAGGCGCACCCCGTGGCCATCCGTGTGCCGGCCGGACCGACGGTGCCTGCCACCCGACCGGTGCAGACGGACTATTCTGACCTGGACCGCTACGAGGTGGTGGAACGCGGCAAGGATGTCGCTCTGTTTGCCCTCGGCTCCTTCTTCAGCCTTGGCGAGCGTGTATGCCGTCTGCTCGAGGCGCAGGGCATCCGTGCCACACTCGTCAACCCGCGCTACATCTCCGGCATCGACACCCGTCTGCTCGACAGCCTTACCACGGACCATCGCCTGGCAGTCACGCTCGAAGACGGCGTACTCGACGGAGGTTTCGGCGAGAAGATTGCCCGCCATTACGGACCGTCGGAGGTGAAGACCCTCTGCTATGGTGCCAAGAAGCAGTTCGTCGACCGCTTTTTGCCCAAGGAATTCCTTGCTGCCAACCGCCTTGTCGACACCCTGATTACGGAAGACATCCTCGGCATGCTCAACCGATAATCTATATTCCGCCAAACGCAATGTTCCGGATTTTCAAAACGAAGCGTATCTTTTCGTAAAACGAAGCTCATACGAAACCACGGAAACAGGTGCCAGTGCGTGGCAATCAATGCAACCAAAGCGATAAACAGCCTCAGCGGATGGTGTACAAGCATCCAGCCTGTAAGAATGGTTCCAAATACACCGCTAAACACAGAAACAGCCGTCTGGAATCCTTCGCTCTCCGTAAGCGCTCTGAAATCTGAAAAGAACGTGCTGGCCTGCTGCATCGGCCCTGTGTCACTGTCTCCAAGCCCTATAATTCCATCAATCACGGCTTTTGCCCCGTTGTACGCAGCTGTTCCAATGTTGCCGATGATGGAGAAAATGTCCTCGATGACCTGGAAGCCATCGCCCGGGTCTTCCCCGTTGCTCCACTTGATCAGCGCGTCAATGAGGTTGATAGCTCCGTCAAAGGCTTTTCCGGCCAGATTGCCGATGTCCGAGGCGATCATGCCAAAGCGCATGGTTACGGTTTTGTCGCTCAAAAATCCGGTCAGTTTCTCGATGACAGGAAGAAGAGCCGCGCGGAATGGACTGCCGACCGTCGCGGACAGATTGGTGAACGCCGTGTTCAGGTTTCCGATGACGTTTTCCCACTCGTGGCCCTCGCGCGCCGCCTGCCCGACGACCTCCGTCTGGTTGTAGATTTCCTCGACCACTCCGAGCATGAGCATCTGCTTTTGGGCTTCCGTCAGCTCCGTCCACTTTTTTCCGTAGTTGGCCACGGCGCGCTCGTTTCGCTGGCTCTCGCTCGTAAACAGGCCGATGGAATCGCCCGCTTCCGTATTTCCGCGGATGAAGCTGCGCAGCTTTACGTCGGCGTCCTCAACGCTGATATTGTAGGCAGCTGCAGCATCCGCCGCGAGGCGGGTGTACTTGTCCATCATGGACAGGGCGTTGCCAGCGTCGACGCCTGCACCCTTGAACTGCATGAACGCGCCCGTACCGATGCCGCGCAGACGGGTTGCCAGAATGTTGGTGTCCTGGCTGATGCTCTCCAATGCACCAGTCGCGGCGGATTCCAGCTCGCCGAAGACCTGCTGGTACAGCGAGATTTCCGCCTCGATGTCGGCGCTGGCCTGTATGGCGTTTTTGCCGAAGTCGATCATGGCGCCTGCGGCGCGCTCGACGCCGTGCGCCACCATCGTGCCGACGGCGACGGCCTTTGCGCTGACGGTATTCGCAAGGCCCATGAAGCTCTGCTTGCTGCTCTGTACGCCCTTTTCGTAATCGCTCGCGTCAAGCGATAGCCGGGCGACCAACGTAAACAAATCCACGGCTATTCGCCTCCCAACTTATTTTTGAGGTCTTCGATGATCTGCGCGGCGCTTCGATCATCCACCGGCTCGTTTCTCCGGTTCACGATCTCGCTGTATCGCGGCAGCGGGTCGCGGTAGCCGATGCGCGCCGTCATCCACGCCATATCCGCCATGTAGTTTCTCCACGCGCTGCGCTCCGCCTCATCGTGCAAAATCGCCTCCAGCGCGGCCATGCCTGGCGGTGCGCCGTACCGGTAGACCGCGGCGGTTACTCGCTCTGCTCCTGCGCCGCGGACGATCTGAAAAAATCGAGGAAGTCCTCGTCGAAGAAGCTCTTCACGTCTCGAATTGTTGCAAAGCCGTTCTGCGCGCGCACGCCCTCCTCGGTCTTGCCGGTCATCGCGGCGACGATGGTCACCATGTCGTCAAAGTGCGCGCCAAGCAGCGCTGGCACCAGCGCGCCGACCATCTGCGCAAGCTGCTGCATCCGCGTGCCGCCCTCCAGTTTGCCAGAGAGCGCCGCGAACGCCCGGTTCGTCCCCTCGTCCATGCCGATGCGTTCCAGCGCCGGGGCAATCTTGCACAGGCACGCGGCAAGCTGCTGCGTGTTCATTTCAGATAGTTTCATCTGCTTTCCTCCATTTGAAAAAACGGGCACAGCGCGGAGCCGTGCCCTTGTCGTATTACGCCGTCTGCGCCGGGTTGAGATACACGATCTCATAGGGCGCATACTCCGTCTGCTCTACGTCGCTCTGGTGCGCGACGAACTCAAACGGCAGCGTGCCCTCGCCCTTGTCGTTGATGGTCATCGTTGCGCCGCTCGTGTTGAGCACGTTGAACAGCGTAATCATCATGGCGCCCTCGCTGGTGTCGCCAACCCATGTGATGGACTTGATGTAGTCCGTGTCCTTGATCGACGTGCGGGTTTTGATGGTCGTGACGGTCTTGCCCTCGTTGTCCGTGGACTCTCCCGTGGCCAGAACGCGCTTGATGTTGCCGGGCACGA
>SFJN01000222.1 GCA_004555055.1 Bacteroidales bacterium
CAGGGTGGTTCTATAAATTAGCTTTGTTAGATTTTGAGATTGTTTTCGAGGACAAATTGAAAGTTGGAGAAGGAGCGTAGCGGGCTACGTGACTGATACAACTTACAATTTGAACCGACGACAAGCTGAGAGCTATCAAGTTTACTTGAATGGCCGAGGCGCGAAGGAGGAAGCCGAAGGCAACCGAAAAGAATCCAAAAGCTGACAAAACGCAGAACCATAGCATTTGTCATTTTTTAACGGTGGTAATTTATAGAACCACCCTTCACACAAAAAAGATGTTTTCAGAAGAACTGAAACAATACGATTGGGAGGAAACCACCCGGCAAATCGCCTCAAAGACCACTGCCGACGTCCTCCGTGCCTTGGGCAAGAGCCATTGCAACATCGAAGACTTCATGGCCCTGCTTTCGCCCGCTGCCGAACCCTATCTCGAACGTATGGCCCAGCTTTCGCGGAAATACACCGAAGCGCGGTTCGGCAAGACCATGTCGATGTTCATCCCCCTCTATCTCACCAATTCCTGCAGCAACTCCTGCGTCTACTGTGGTTTTCACCGCGAAAACCCCATGGAGCGCATCATCCTCACCCCTCAGCAGATTGAGGACGAGTACCGCGCCATCAAGCGCTTGGGACCCTTCGAGAACATTCTCCTCGTCACCGGCGAGAATCCTGCAAAGGCTGGGGTGGAATATCTGGCCACCGCCATCGACATTGCCAAACCTTATTTCTCGAACATCAAAATCGAGGTGATGCCCCTCAAGGCCGACGACTACCGTACCCTCTGCCACCATGGCATGAACGGCGTAATCTGCTTTCAGGAAACCTATAACCGTGCGCACTACAAGGACTATCATCCCCGCGGCATGAAGAGCATCTTCGAATGGCGCTGCGATGCCTTCGACCGTATGGGGCAGGCCGGAGTGCACTCCATCGGCATGGGTGTGCTCATCGGTCTGGAACGCGATTGGCGCACCGACGTGGTGATGATGGCCCGCCATCTGCGCTATCTGCAGAAGCACTACTGGCGGACGCGCTATTCCATCAACTTCCCCCGTATGCGTCCGGCGCAGAACGAAGGCTTCCGCCCCAACTGCATCATGACCGACCGCCAGCTGGCGCAGGCCACCTTTGCCATGCGCATCTTTGACCACGACGTCGACATCTCCTATTCCACCCGCGAGCCCGCCTTCATCCGCGACCATATGGCCACCCTCGGCGTCACCACCATGTCGGCCGAGAGCCGCGTCAATCCCGGAGGATACCACACCTATCCCCAAGCCCTGGAGCAGTTCACGGTGAGCGACGGACGCAGTGCGGCCGAAATCTGCCGCCGCCTGACGGAACTCGGCCGGCAACCCGTGTGGAAGGACTGGGATGCCTCGTTCGACCTCTTCGGTCCCCGGTCCTGACGCCGGAAACGCACTCCTCAGTGCCCTTACACACGCCCCCCCATGAAAGTCATCATCCTCACCCTCCCCGAATTTGTCGAAGGCGAGGCCCGGCGCATCGAGGCTTTCCTCCGCCAGGGCATCGCCTCGTCCGTGCATCTGCGCAAGCCCACCGCCACCTTCTCCGAGCTCGAGGCCCTCGTCCGTGCCATCCCCGCCGACCTTCATTCCCGGTTGGTGGTGCACGACCATTTCGACCTCGCCACCCAATACGGTCTGCAGGGTGTGCACCTCAACCGCCGCAACCCTCTTCCCCCAGCGGGATGGCAAGGCAGTGTGAGCCGCAGTTGTCACAGCCTTGCCGAGGTGGCGGAGTGGAAGGGGCGTTGCACCTACGTCAGCCTCTCCCCCATCTTCGACAGCATTTCCAAGCAGGGCTATCCCTCCGCCTTCACCCCCGAGGTTTTGGGGCAAGCCCGAGTTGAGGGCATCATCGACCACCGCGTCCTTGCCCTTGGTGGCGTCACCTTCCGGCGCTTGCCCCTCGTTGAAGCCATGGGTTTCGGCGGCGCCATGATTCTCGGCGACGCCTGGCGGTGATAGGGGTATAGTTCGGGCCTCAAAACATATCGTCATAGGGTGCAGTTCAAGCTTGCCCCCCTCCAAGTAAAATTTCCCATACTCCATATATGACCGACACCCCCATCCCCGTCTGCCTGAGCATTGCCGGGAGCGACTCCTCGGCAGGAGCCGGCATACAGCAGGACCTCAAGACCTTCACTGCCCTCGGTGTCTACGGTGCTACAGCCCTCACCGCCGTCACCGCACAGAACACCCTCGGCGTGCAGGCGGTGGAGCCCCTCGGTCCCCACATCGTACGGGCGCAGATTACCGCTGTGATGTCCGACCTCGGCGTGCAGGCGGTGAAGATTGGGATGCTCCCCGATGCAGCAGTGGTCCGGACCGTTGCCGATGCCCTCGTTGCCGAAAGGGAACGTCGTCCCCGCGGGATGCCCCACATCGTCTGCGACCCCGTGATGGTGTCTACCAGCGGACACCGGCTGATGGCCGCCGATGCCGCCGAATGCATGGTCGGCAGCCTCTTCCCCCTCTGCACCCTCGTCACCCCCAACCTTCCCGAGGCGGAAAGTCTATGGGGAGAGCCGCTGCCCACCGCCGCCGCCCTGGACCCCGCCGGACGGCAGCTGGCAGCACGCTGGGGAGTGCACATCCTCGTTAAGGGAGGTCATGGCGCAGACCCCGACACCGTCACCGACCGCCTTTACAGTCCTGACGGCACACTGCGGACGTTCGGCAAACCCCGCATCGTCACCCCCAACCTCCACGGCACGGGCTGCACCCTCTCGAGTGCCGTAGCAGCATTTTTGTCCAAGGGTTTCTCCCTGCACCACGCCGTAGCCGAGGCCGAAAACTTTGTGGCACGGTGCATCGCAGGCGCGAAGGACCTCCATATCGGCAGGGGCAACGGACCGCTGCGTTGCGGATGGTGACCCATCACCCCCCACCTCCTGCACACTTTCGGAAATCGAAAACATCGGAACTTTCTATCAAAGAAGTCCGATGTTTTTGCATTTCCGGAGCCTGTTCTCGTAAGGACGGTGAAGGATTCCCCTTCGTTTGACATAGTCTGAGGAGGGTTTACCGTGCTAATTTATATCCCCCCTAAAAATGTTTTTGTAAAATATCCTACATTCCTACACCCGTCTACAGGAATTTCCTTTAAGCATTGGGGATTTCGGGTGAAGGAAAGGGTGTAGGATAGGGGCATACGGTGTAGGATGATGCTGAATCTTCCGTGTTTTTCGTTCCATTTCCCACATTTTGGGCCCCGAAAACATGCATTTCCCTTCACTTCCTGGCAAAATACATAGGGAAACTGCAAGTTTTTGAGGCTTTTTCTGTGCAATTTCGAGGGAGAATCCTACACCCTCCCCCTTATACTATCCCTGCATCACCTGGTTGTTGCCTATCGAAATATCATAAAAACCTTATTGGCTATTATTGAAAGGGATTGTGCAATCTTATAGGTCCGTGAAGACTTGATTTGGCATAGTTCAGTTTCCCGGCGCTTGAGTATTGATTCTATGGCGTCCGAAATATAATCGTTTTGCGTAAAAAAGGAAGTGAACGGAGGCATCTCT
>SFJN01000223.1 GCA_004555055.1 Bacteroidales bacterium
TACTTCACCGACAAGGACAGTGCCACAAATACGTTCACCGCCGGCGGCGTAAAAATCGATTTGATCGAGCAGCAGAGCAATGAGGACCATACCGACTTTGTTACTTATGAGGGAGATAAGGTTCTCATGCCCATCGTCGGCTCCGCACAGGGCGAGAAATATCCCAACGGCCAGCCCAAGGCTGCAAACTACATCGACAAGGTCGTAACGATTCAGAATACCGGCAAGTCTGCCGCTTGGATTCGTGCTTACTATGCGGTTCCCTCTGCTCTGGACGATGGCTTCGGTGAATCCTTCAATGCCGGCATGAACATTCTGCACGGCAACTTCGGCAACAAGTTTAATGAAGATGGCACGCTCGTCACCACCTACGAAAACGAGTGGAAGTGGAAGAACAACGGCAAATGGCAGTATTTTGAAACCGTGATGGACGGCGTCAGCTACAACGTCTACTTTGCTGATTACTACCAGCCTGTTGCGGCCGGTGATACCACCGCGCAGTTCATTTCCGGCGTGTATCTGGACAAGAACGTGGATATGAAGGACGGCAAGTACATCGATCCGCGTCACCCTGATGCCGATCTCTCTATTCTGGAAGGCACGGTCAATGCTACCAACTGGCAGTAATCTAATTTAGCACAGCTTTGCAATTGGCTGTGTTATTCCCCTCCACCTATGTGGTCTGCACCCTTCGTGGTGCAGGCCATATGAGAGCACCCGGCAAGACCGGATGTTCTCATATGGTCTGACACGATCATAGAAACCTGTTTTCATATCCCTGATCGGGAGATAGGGCAATATCAGCTTGAGAGGAGCACGACTATGAAGCGAAAACTTTTGATTCTGTCGGTGCTGGCGATCTGCATCGCCACGCTTGCCGCAGGCACCCTTGCGTACTTCACCTCCGAGGGAAAGGCGCATAACGTCATTACCACCGGCGGCGTGAAGATCGCAGTGCAGGAATGGGCGGACGAAGACAAACAGACGCCGTTCGAGAATTTGGAAGGTATCATGCCGGGCATGACCGTTACCAAGATCGCGGAGATCAAGAACACCGGCGCGTCTGATGCATGGGTTCGCGTAAAGGTGGAAAAGAGCATCAAGCTCAAGGGCGAGGGCACACCGGACACCGGCCTCGTGGAACTGGCGCTCAATACCGCCGACTGGACGGAAAAAGACGGCTACTATTATTATACCAAAGCCCTGAAGCCCGGAGAAGTCACAGCGCCTGTTTTCACGTCTGTGACCTTTAATGCTACCATGGGCAACGAGTACCAGAACGCCACGGCAACGGTGAATGTTTCCGCCCAGGCCGTGCAGATCGCCAACAACGGCGCAACCGTCATGGACGCCAAGGGTTGGCCCAATTCGTAAGGAGGCAGCGCTATGAAGAGCAGAAAAGGATTCGCACTGATTATTAGCCTTGTGTTGGTTATCGGAATAGTGCTTCCCGGCACGCTGGCGCTTTCTACCGATCAGGCCGCTACAAACGGCGAGCTTACGGTCACGGAAGAAACCCCGACTCCCACGCCGGAGGTAACGGAAACCCCAACTCCCACACCGGAGGTAACGGAAACGCCAACACCCACGGAGGAGCCCGAGCCGACGGAGACCCCCGTGCCCTCCGAAACCACCGGCAACAACCCCCCCGTCGATCCGCAGCCCGATGCCACCAACGGCGGCACGGGCTGCGGGGCAGAAAACGGCGGCAGCAGCGAAGAAAACTCCGGGAAGGATCCCGCGTCTATGACGGACGCGGAGCTGTACGCTCATGTGAAGCAGCTCACCACCGATGAGGAGATCGAAGCGTTTCTCAAGCAGCTGCCCGAGGCGCGCGTCAACGCCCTGATCGCCTACGCACAGGCACAGGAACCGACCGTCGTGCCGAAAACCGAGGTGTTCACGGATGCCGGCCCGTTTATGCCGCCTGTCAACGTGGCGACGTGGAGGAAGATGCTGCGGGCAAGGGCAGCGACCGGCGTAACAGCGGACAACGGACTGGAACTGAGCAAAACGGCCACCGCCAATGGCAACGGTTCCTATACCATCCGCATGGAGGCCTACACCACCGGTACGGTTACGACATCGACCAAAACTGTCCCGGTGGACATCGTGCTGGTGCTGGACCAGTCCGGCTCCATGGCCTATGACTTCAACGGCGAGAGTCTAACAGATTGGCTGGGAAATATATCTAATGAAAATATTCCTAAAACCCGCCAGTACGCCATGAAGCAGGCGGTCAACAACTTCATTGATAAAGTTAATGAAAAATACACCGAAGAAGCTGACCATCGCATGGCCATCGTGACCTTCAACTCTGGGGCTTCCACGCGGCAGGGCTGGACGAATGTGAATGAAGACGGGAAGGGCACGCTGCAAACCGCAATCAACGATCTCCCGGTCATTCCCAGCGGTGCCACCAACGTTGCCGCCGGTATGAAACAGGCGGAAAACCTGATGGGCAGCGGCTACAACTATACCGGAGCCAATACGCAACGCCAGAAGGTCGTGATCGTGTTCACGGACGGTGTACCGACGACCAACACTGATTTTGATACGACCGTTGCCACCAGTGCAATCGCATCCGCAAAGAATCTCAAGGATGCTGGTGCTACTGTTTATACAATTGGTATTTTCAGTGGTGCTAACCCAGATGAACTTTATGGCGCATCAGGGTTTGACACCAACAGTGATGGCACAGTTGGTTCTCAGTGGATCAAGGATACTTGGGGTTTATTCCCCGGAACTGATTTTCCTGAAGCTGACCGGCCAGCCGGCAACAGATTCTTGAATTATCTTTCAAGCAACTGCCCGGAAGCTGTCTCCGTTGGTTTGGAAAGGTCAACGAAGGGTTTGGGAATAGTACGTTACAAGATAACCTACAAAATTACTGCTAACTCTCCCAGAACAGACAGCAACTACTATCTGACGGCCAATGACAGTGGTTCGCTGAACACCATATTCCAAACCATCAGTGAGAATATCCAGTCCGCCAACATCGACCTCGGCAGCGAAACCGTGGTGAAGGACACGGTCTCCCCGTATTTTGATGTTCCCGCAAAGACGACAGATATCAAACTTTACACCGCCAGTGCAAAAGGAAACGGCACATTTGAAAAACCTCAGAATGCCCCCAGCGATGTAAAGGCGACTATCAGCGGTAATGCTGTTTCTGTTACCGGCTTCGACTTCAACGCCAACTTCGTTTCGGATACTGCTAAGTCTGACGGCTCCTACGGCAAAAAGCTGATCATTGAGTTCACCGTCACGCCGAAGGATGGCTTCCTCGGCGGCAACGACGTGCCCACCAACGATTGGCAGAACACCGGCGTCTATGACAAGAGCGGCGCCGAAGTGGAGAAATTCGCAGACGCAACAACGACCCCGACCGTCAATGTGCCTATTGATAATGTGACCGTCACGGCCACTGACAAGAACGTCTATCTCATGGGCGAAGTCAACGCCGATCAGCTCAAGAACGGCGCTGAAATCAGCGTTGACGACGTAAAACTTGATCTCAGCAAGGCAACCGACACTGAAAAGCCTTACGGCCTTGAAGCATGGCAGACCGAATACGTCGATATCACCGTTACGGTCAAGGACAAAGACGGCAATGTCATTTCTGACAAGCTGGATAATCTGACCGACGACACGACCTATACCGTTGAAGTCACTGTGTCGCCCAAGACCGCGGGTACTTCTACCTCCGAAAAGGGTGACGCAGCAACGGCGAAGACCGGTGTCAACGATCCTGCCGCCAACATCTACGTCTTCAAACCGGAGCTGACGTTCAAGGATTCCACCGCTTACTACGGCGAGAGCGTCCCCGCAAGTAACAATTACAGCGGCAACAAGGTCGGTTCGGAAACGTGGAAGCACGGTGATACTGTATCGACGAACGTAACTA
>SFJN01000224.1 GCA_004555055.1 Bacteroidales bacterium
CGACACCACCGTGGAGGAACTGCTCTCAGCCCTCCACGGCAGGGTCTATTTCAATCCCTTGGCGGACAATTACGAAATCAGCGACCGCTTCATAGCCGGGAACGTCATCGACAAGGCGGAACGCATCGAGGCATGGATTACCGACAATGGGGAGCATGAGCATCTGGCAGAGGCGAAAGAGGCGTTGCAGGCATTGCAGGATGCCGCCCCGCAACGCATCACCTTCGAGGAACTCGACTTCAACTTCGGCGAGCGGTGGATACCCACGGGCATCTACTCCGCCTACATGAGCCACCTCTACGAGACCGATGTCCGCATCGCCTACGCCCCCGGCATGGACGAGTTCTCCGCCGTATGCGACCGTAAGAACATCAAGATATGGGACGAGTTCTGCGTGAAGGGCTACTACCGCCACTACGACGGCATGAGCTTGCTGAAGCACGCCCTGCACAACACCTGTCCCGACATGATGAAGTCCATAGGCAATGACGAACATGGCAACGATATCAAGGTGCGTGACAGCGAAGGTATCCAGCTTGCCAACGCCAAGATTGACGAGATTCGCAACGGGTTCTCCGAATGGCTCGAAGAGCAGTCGCCGCAATTCAAGGAACGGCTTACAACGATGTACAATCGCAAGTTCAATTGTTTCGTGCGCCCGAAGTATGACGGCTCGCACCAGACCTTCCCCGACCTCAACCTGAAGGGGCTGGCAAGCCGTGGTATTCAAAGCGTTTATCCGTCGCAAAAGGATTGCGTCTGGATGATAAAACAGAACGGCGGCGGGATCTGCGACCACGAGGTTGGAACCGGTAAAACGCTGATAATGTGCATTGCAGCGCATGAAATGAAACGTCTGAACTTGGCACATAAGCCGATGATTATCGGTCTGAAAGCCAATGTGGCGGAGATTGCTGCCACTTATCAGGCTGCCTATCCGAATGCCCGCATCCTCTACGCTTCGGAAAAGGACTTCTCGACCGCCAACCGTGTGCGTTTCTTCAACAACATCAAGAACAATGACTATGATTGCGTCATTATGTCGCACGACCAGTTCGGGAAAATACCTCAGTCGCCGGAGTTGCAGCAGCGCATACTGCAAGCGGAACTTGACACGGTGGAGGAAAATCTCGAAGTCCTGCGGCAGCAGGGCAAGAACGTGTCGCGGGCGATGCTGAAAGGGCTGGAGAAACGCAAACACAACCTTGAAGCGAAGCTGGAGAAGGTGGAACACGCCATCAAGTCGCGCACGGATGACGTGGTGGACTTCAAGCAGATGGGTATCGACCATATCTTCATTGACGAATCGCACCAATTTAAGAACTTGACTTTCAACACCCGGCATGACCGTGTGGCGGGGTTGGGAAACTCGGAAGGGAGCCAGAAAGCCCTGAATATGCTCTTTGCAATACGCACCATACAGGAGCGCACTGGCAAGGACTTGGGGGCGACATTCCTCTCCGGTACGACCATATCCAACAGCCTGACGGAATTGTACCTGCTCTTCAAGTATCTGCGTCCCAAGGAACTGGAACGGCAGGACATCCGCTGCTTCGACGCATGGGCGGCTATTTTCGCCAAGAAGACAACCGACTTCGAGTTCAACGTGACAAACAACGTGGTGCAGAAGGAACGTTTCCGCTACTTCATCAAAGTGCCGGAGCTTGCCGCCTTCTACAATGAGATCACCGACTACCGCACGGCGGAGGACGTGGGTGTGGATCGTCCGCACAAGAACGAGATACTGCACCACATACCGCCGACACCTGACCAAGAATATTTCATCAAACAGCTGATGGAATTTGCGAAGACTGGCGACGCCACGTTGTTGGGCAGGTTGCCGCTGTCTGAAACGGAGGAGAAGGCAAAGATGCTCATCGCTACCGACTACGCGCGGAAGATGGCTTTGGATATGCGCATGATAGATCCCAATTACGAAGACCACCCCGACAACAAGGCGAGCCACTGCGCCAAGATGATAGCTGAGTATTACCATAAATACGACGCGCAGAAAGGCACGCAGTTCGTTTTCTCGGATTTGGGTACATACCAGCCGGGCGACGGGTGGAACGTGTACAGCGAGATAAAGCGAAAACTGACGGAGGATTACGGCATACCGGCAAGCGAGGTGCGCTTCATTCAGGAGTGCAAGACGGACAAGGCTCGCAAAGCAGTGATAGACGCCATGAACGCCGGGACGGTGCGTGTATTGTTCGGTTCCACCTCTATGCTCGGAACGGGCGTGAACGCGCAGAAACGGTGTGTCGCCATCCATCATTTGGATACACCGTGGCGACCGTCTGATCTGCAACAGCGTGACGGACGTGGAGTTAGAGCCGGCAATGAGATTGCCAAACATTTTGCCGGAAACAACGTGGATGTCATCATTTACGCCGTGGAGAAGTCACTGGACAGCTACAAGTTCAACCTGCTGCACTGCAAGCAGACGTTCATCTCGCAGCTCAAAAGCGGGGCTATGGGCGCACGTACCATCGACGAGGGGGCTATGGACGAGAAATCGGGCATGAACTTCTCGGAGTATATGGCATTGCTTTCCGGCAATACCGACCTGCTTGACAAAGCGAAGTTGGAGAAGCGTATCGCCTCACTCGAAGGGGAACGCAAGTCGTTCAACAAGGGCAAGCGGGATTCGGAGTTCAAACTGGAATCCAAGACGGGAGAACTGCGTAACAACACGGCTTTCATTGATGCCATGACGGAGGACTGGAACAGGTTCCTTTCGGTTGTGCGGACGGATAATGAGGGCAATCGCCTGAATACCGTCAAGGTGGACGGCGTGGATTCAACCGACGAGAAGGTTCTCGGAAAGCGTTTGCAGGAAATCGCCAAGAACGCCACGACGGGCGGACTGTACAAGGCTGTCGGGGAACTTTACGGTTTTCCGATAAAGGTGGTCAGTGAGCGGATTCTCAAAGAAGGACTGGAGTTTACCGACAACCGCTTTGTGGTGGAGGGAAACTATAAGTACACCTACAACAACGGGCATCTGGCGATGGCAGACCCGATAGCCGCCGCACGTAACTTCCTGAACGCATTGGAGAGGATTCCGTCCATCATCGACCAGTACAAGGCAAAGAACGAGGTGCTGGAAAAGGAGATTCCGCAGTTGCAGGAGATAGCGGGCAAGGTGTGGAAGAAGGAAGACGAACTGAAACAGTTGAAATCCGAACTTGCCGCGCTTGACCGTAAGATTCAGTTGGAGCTTGCACCGCCTACACCGGAAGTTGCCGAAAAGGAGAATGAAAGGCAGGAGGTCAAGCCGGATGCAAGTAGTGTACGGTACGAATCATCACAACATACTGAAAATGCTCCGCAGATACACAGCCCAGCGAATGATCGACCTTCGTCTGGCAACTCCATTGCCAACCATATCGTCATTGGACGTCAGGGATTATATACAAGAGAGGAAAACCGCTCGAAAGGAATAAAAATATAATCCAGATTAAAGAGGTTGTC
>SFJN01000225.1 GCA_004555055.1 Bacteroidales bacterium
TAGACGCCGTCGACATTCACATACTCATCGGGCAACTGGATGTCGCCGCTGGGATAGAGCGTCCAGTCGGTATAGGGCGACTCCACAAGGTCGACATCAAGGGTCTGCCAGGTGGCATTGTCGAAATTGTTGACGTCGCCGTCGTAGTCCTTCGACACCATCACCTTGTGGTTGTTCTTCCAGCCGCTGACGTTGTTGGTGTAGCGGATGGTGTAGTTGAACGACATCTTCACCTTTCCGGTCTCTGCCGCTACGGTATTGAATTTGGGGGATACGAGGTAACCCTTCACCTCGCGGTTCGACTTGACGTCGCTGCCGTCCCACTTCTGGTAACCGGTGGCCTGGGTATAACTCGAGCCCTGGCTCCAGGGCTGTTCGGGGGTGACGGCCACCAGGCTCCAGCCGGTGTAGAGGTTCGTACTGCTGTAATAGATGGAGGTGGCCTGTGGCTTTTCGTTGTTGTCGCCGTCGAAGACCTCGTATGGTGCGGGAACGTCCTCACAGGCTGTCAGAGCCACGGCAAAGAGGGGTGCAAGGAGTTTTGCAAAAAGCTTCATATATTATAGGAAATTGGGATGATAAACGAAATGGAGTAATTCAAGTTGCGAAAGTTATTTTCGCTAATGAGCATCATCTGAATATCGATTAATTAGAACTTGCGAAATTTGAATGAAGTAATATGGCGGATTGACCCTACCGGGGACCCGTGGTACCGAGTGTGGCATCGAGTTGCGGATAGATGTCGTCGACATCGCGCAGGACGATCTGCCATCCCGAATAATAGGACATCATGCCGGTATAGCGTCGGCTGTCGTGGGGCATGACGAGGAAGGAGATGTCGTTGCCGGTACCTGTACGGAGCGTCACGCTGATGGTCTTTCCGGCGGCTTCCGAAACGATGGTGCGGTCTACGCAGTATCCGGCATCGCGGAGGCACTCCGGGGCATAGATTTTCGAGTATTCCGTCTCCCCTGCAGCGTTGGTATAGGCGATGATGTCTTCGTATACTCCCGCCCACGAATCTTCGGTGCCGGCCTCAGGATTGCGTGCGGCAGCTCCCTGCACTTCCTTCATCCTGCCCTCGACGGTGGCAAACAGCGGACAGTTCTTCCACGACTGGTTGGCATTGTCGGCAATCCACTTCTTGCCGGAGGCATCGGTAAGGTCGATGGGTGTCAGTTCCGGAGCCTGGGGATTGGGGTCGCCGATGAGTTCGACATGGGTGCGGAGGGCATCGAAGAGCATGGGGCCGAGACGGTTGTTGCCGGCACTGGTGTAGTAGGGGGTTCCCACCTTCGGCGCCTTGGAATAGCATCCTACGTAGAGACCTTTAAGATTGACCCGCACACGCTGTCCGAGGTGGAAGTAGGGATAGAGGCAGGTGTTCTTGATGCCCAGTTGCAGACACTGGTCCGTGGCACTACCGGCAGTGCCATCGGCACCGAAGTCGCGGAGCAGTACCGTCTGGTAGAGGTTGCCGGAGACATCGTTTGCCACGACCGTCCCCTCGAAGACGAGGTCTTCCTCCACCAGCGACCAGAAGTTGCTGGCATTGAGGTTGGTGGTGGCGGTGGTGTTGCTGGCGCAGAAGCGGGCCTTGACATCGTAGATGGTGGTGTTGGGCTCGGGGAGTCCGGTGGCGGTCACCTTGTAGCCTTCGGTGTCGGCATCGTCAAAGTCGTTGTAGCATCCGGAGAATCCCAGCGCCGCCACGAGGCAGCATATGATGGCTATGAAATCTTTCTTGTCCATAATCTTGTACATTCTCGGTTGGGGTTTAGAAGCGCAGGCCCACATTCATGAAGAAGTTGAAGCCGTTGGCATAATAGTATTTGGGATTCCGTGAGAACTGGTAGGCCTTTTCCTCGCCGGTGTTGTAGAAGTCGTCGCGGTTCTGCTCGTAGCCTCCGGTGCGGTAGTCGGTGTTGTTGAGGAGGTTCTGCAGCTGCAGGTTCAGACTCAGTGTGCGTCCGTGCTTCAGACGGATGCTCTTTCCGATGCTGGCATCGAGCATGAATCCTCCGTCAAACTTCTCCTGGGCGGGAGAATACGCCTTGTTGAGGGTTCCGTCCTCGTTGAAGAGGATGCCGCCGTTGACGGCCAGCTCCTCGGGAGTGACGTCGTACACACGGTTTCCGTCGATGTCGAAGCTCGAGGGGACATAGGTTTTCATCACGCTCGAGAGACGGCGGTACTGGCTGAAGGCGAGGTATCCGCGGTCGAAATACTTGCCCTGGACCTCGAAGAACCAGTAGTTGATGTTGTACTTCACGGAGAGCATCACGGCAGCCTGTGGCGTGGACCCCACCTTCATGCCGTCGGCCACGACGCGCAGGGGCCTCTTTTCGCCGGTGACGGGGTTGGCAAAGGAGTTGAGCATTGCGTTCGTGGCGGCGTCCATGCCGTTGTAGTTCACCTGTGCCAGGGGGTTGTTGGTGTACTCCGCATTGCTGAAGGTTCCCAGGGCGGTGATGGTCCAGTGGTTGTCGGGCGAATAGCTGATTGCTGCCTCGATGCCACAGTGGCGGCGTTCGACATCCGACATGGTCAGATAGGTGAAACGCTCCTGCTGGTCGTTGTAGAAGGCGGTCTGCTCCACACCATGGCGGAAGAGCGTATAGTAGCCCGCAACCTTTCCGCTGACGGGTCCGAAGGTGAAGGCATACGATGCCTCGGCACTGAAGATGTCCTCGTTCGTCAGGTTGTCGACGAAGTTGTTCTGTTCGCGGGGAGCGACGAAGGCATTGCGTGCCAGGGGTGCGTTGCTGCTGATGCTTGCCGCGAGGTTGAGGGCATGGTTGCGGTTGGGGGTATAGGTGACACCTGCCTTCATGCCGCCTCCGAGGAATCGTGCCTCATGGCCGTCCGTCTGTCCGTCGTGGGCATAGGAATTGTTGGCATAGCGTCCGCTGCACATGTTGCCATGGCGCGAAATGCCGGTAGCGTCAATGTGTCCCTGCCCGACGAAGGTCCAGTGGTTGTTCGTATACTGGTAATTTCCCCATGTCTTTGCACGGTTGACGAAGATATTGTAGTCGTATCCGAAACGGTCGCCTTCGGAGATGACACGGTTGGGATGCTTGAGGTCGTTCTGTGCCTCCAGGCTGTAGCGTCCGTAGTCCTTGGCGGCATACTTGTCGATGTCGAGGATGGGGTTTCCGCCCAGCAGGTCGTCCATCGTCTTGTAGTGCATGCCCTTGGTGTGGTTGAATTCCGCACCGGCGGCATACTTGTGGTGCTGGTTGACGCTGTGGTTCCACGTGGTGTTGAGCACGAACACCTGCTGGTCGTTGTGTCGGCGCTCCACATAGTAGAGTGCCTCGCCGTTGTTCTGGAGGGCATTCTGACGGTTCACGTAGTACATGCGGTCCCAGTTGATCTGGCGGTTGGCTTCGGACGACTGCCAGAACTCCGTGAGCTGCCAGAACTG
>SFJN01000033.1 GCA_004555055.1 Bacteroidales bacterium
CCCACTGGAGCATCAGCGAACTATGGCATTGACCCTTGGAACGCCTACAAAATCGTGGAAGAGGATGTGCAGAGCGGCATTACGGCAGTGACCGTTGAAGGAGAAACGGTAGCACCCGTCTATCATCTCGACGGTAGCCGCGCAGGAACGACGAAAAGCTTCAGCACGCAGCCCAAGGGCATCTATATCGTGAACGGCAAGAAAGTGCTACGGTAAGCCGCGGTAACGACTGCCTGTAAAAAAACATGATCCAAGTTTCGCAAGTCCAATTCGGTAACACACACGCATCGCCTGATTGGACTTGCGAAACTTGGATTTACTAATTTATAGAACACCCCTGTAGCAATTTGACTTTGACACGCCCCTCATTCCGCTGCAAGACTACAGATGGTACGCACCATACCCTACTGACAGCTGGGCTTCTGGCAACACGCTGAAAAACGTAGCATATGGGGGTACAAATCACAAAGAAACCCAAATCTCCCCTCCGAAAATGCGAAAAACAAAGGAAGAATGCCGCGAAACGCAGGAATATCGTAAATTTGCTCCGCCGACGGCAAAGGAAAAAGCCGATACACCTTGGCATCTCTATGCATCGGCCACAACACACCCTCAACCGGCAAACGCCGACAAACCGAATCACAGCTTAAATTCAAGAACCATGAAAAATCTATTTTCTGTATCCCTCGCCCTTGCAGCACTGTGCTGCACAACACTATCCTGCAAGCAGGAGCAAGGACTCTCCTTCGACAAACAGACCTGGCAAGACAGTACGGAATATGCATTCGTAAACGTTACGCTCGAACTTCCCGAGGACAACTCCCCTGCCCAGACGGCCATCCGCCAGCACCTCATCGGCGTAATGCAGAACCAGACCAATGAAATCTGTGACTCATCTGCGCTGAAAGAGGCTGAAGCCACGGCAACGTGTGCAGAAATCGCCGCATACTACGGCAAGTACATCGCTACAGAATTCGACAAAGGAAGCCGCGAAATGAATGCGTTCCGCAAGGAAAACGTACCCGACGTTGCTGCAACGCCCATCATTCCCTACAGCGCCGAAGTCAGTCTTACAAAGGAATACGAGGGTGCAAAATACGTGGTATTCCACTCCACCGCCAGCATCTACCAGGGCGGTGCACACCCCTTCGAGACTGGTGCCGGACACCTGACCTTTGCACTCGAAGACGGCAAACTGCTGACTCAGGTGCTCGACAGCGCAAGGATTGTGGACCTGCAGCCCCTGCTCCGCGAAGGACTGACCGGCTACTTTGCCGAAAGCACCGGTGAAGACAACCTCAACCTCGAAACCATGTTGCAGATCGAAGGCGAAACCATACCGCTCCCTGCAAACCAGCCATACCTTACGCCCAAAGGCGTCGCCATAGAATACAAGCAGTACGAAATTGCATGCTATGCCGCCGGTATGCCCTCGTTCGTCATTCCATACGACAAGGCACGTCCCTTCATGACGCCCGAAGCCAAAGCCCTGCTCGACGAACAATGACAATGCCCCGCACATCTCCGACTGACAACCGGCGATGACGATGCTCCCAGCCGTCATTCGAAAGGATATCGCCCATCAGTCCCCAGAACACATTCTCCACCATTACGCCCATGAAACGCCGCCTCTTCCTGTTCATAGCCACCTTCGCCACCCTTGCACTCCACGCCACAACCGACAGCTTGCGCGTGAGCATCTTCGGCGACAGCTATTCGACCTTCGAGGGATACATCCCTCCCACGCACGAGCCCTGGTACGCCCCCGAAGGAAGTCGCTTCGCAAAGGATCAGAATGATGTGAAACGGGTGGAGGACACCTGGTGGTGGCAGGTGGTGCAGACCATGGGATACAACCTCGAAACCAACAACTCGTGGAGCGGAAGCACCGTGGGATACTTCGGCTACCAGAACGAGAACTATCAACCACGCTCGTTCAACACACGTGTGGCTTACCTCGGCGAGCCCGACATCATACTCTGCTGCTGCGCCACAAACGACTCGTGGACTGGCGAAAAGGTGGGGGAATACAAGTATGCCAACTGGACGGAGAACGACCTCTGGTACTTCCGCCCGGCAATGGCACGCCTGCTCTCGACAATGAAACAGAACTACCCCACGGCTGTACCGTACATCATTGTCAACACCGAACTGCGCGATGACATCGTGGAGTCCATCACCACCATCTGCCGACACTATGCCGTGAAATGCATCTTACTGCACGACATCGACAAACAGATGGGACACCCCTCAAAGGCAGGTATGAAAGCCATTGCCACACAGGTAGTGGAAGCACTGCGCAAGCTGTAGCCATCGTCACGGAAACAGCCGTGCATCGCCATACATCCGTCCACATTCTTCACCATATATATAATATGCGTGTATAGCAATCAGCGGCACAGCATACGCACTCCTCTCAGAGAACTCCCCCATTTCCACCGCCCACACTTTCGAAATTTCCATTTCAGACTCCGTCCATGGACCAGATTACAAGCACCCAGAACCCCCGCATCAAACAGCTAATCAACTTGCAGCAGAAGTCAGGCGAACGTCGGAAGAGCGGCAAATTCACCATCGAAGGACAACGCGAAGTGCAACGCTGCCTCGAAGCCGGATACGACATCACCGCACTCTACATCTGTCCGGAGGTGATGATGCAGTCGGCCGCACTGGGACAGACGGAATGGGCCCACGCCTTAAGGGAAGGAGGAGACGTCTGCAGTTTCTGCCGGGAAAAGTGCCCACAGGCCGAAATCGTGGTCGTCGGACGCACAGTATACGAAAAAATTGCCTGTCGAGGCGGAACTGAAGGCGTGGTGGCGGTAGCCAAAAACCGTCCCCATACCCTGCAGGAACTGGAACAGCGTATGGAACGACTCCGCACTCAAGGCACAGAACCGCTCATCATCGTCCTTGAAGGGGTGGAAAAGCCCGGAAACCTGGGAGCCATACTCCGCACTGCCGATGCCACCGGTGCCACAGCCGTCATCGTGTGCGACCCGCTGACCGACCTCTGCAATCCCAACCTCATACGCGCATCGCTGGGAGCGGCATTCACCGTCCCATGTGCCACCGCCACCAGCCACGAGGCCATTGCATGGCTGAAGGAAAAGGGAATCGCCATCCTCACCGCACAGTTGCAGGACTCGGAACTCTACTACAATGCCGACATGACACGCGCCACCGCCATCGTCATGGGCACCGAAGCCACCGGACTCACCGCACAATGGCGCGAAGCGGCCGATGCACATATACGCATTCCCATGCTCGGACACTGCGATTCACTCAACGTCTCCGTCAGCGCGGCTGTACTCCTCTACGAAGGCATTAGACAACGGAACATAGGACAATAGCAACCCAAAACAAGAAAAACAAGCCATTTTTACAATTTTCTGACAACCGAAGTTTATAAAACAACACATAAAAGAAGCGTTTTACAAAAAAAAGAAAGCAAAAACATTGCGCATTAACCGGAAACACCGTAACTTTGCACTCGCAATTCGGAAACAAAACGCAAACCGAAACACAGCAGACAAGGTGCGTTAGTTCAGTTGGTTAGAATACATGCCTGTCACGCATGGGGTCACGAGTTCGAGCCTCGTACGCACCGCCAACAGATTTTACGCTGTGATTCACCAAACCTCGGTTTGACAAACATTTTCAAGGTGCGTTAGTTCAGTTGGTTAGAATACATGCCTGTCACGCATGGGGTCACGAGTTCGAGCCTCGTACGCACCGCCAACCAATGCAAAGCCAAGCGTCAATAACAAACGACGTTTGGCTTTTTTCGTATACCCACACCACCCCTGTGCGGAACATCACAGCACAACGGGCCGAACATCCAGGAGGGTCTCACAAAAAAACTTCACAGAACAATTTCCGAAAACAGAAATAAATGTGTATCTTTGCAAGCAAATTAGGCAACGGCTGCCTCAATACCCGCCAAGACCTCCGCTGCGGCTAAAGCAAAACCGGGCACACGAAAGCCTGCAAAGCCCGAAGTCACTACAACACATGAAGATCCGCACCCCACGCCACATCACCAGTATTCTCTGCCTCATTGCAGCCATGGCATGCGGAACAGCATGCCAGGATGAAGACACCGCATGGGATGCCTACGAAAAGCAACTCTGCGAGGTAAGGACCGACGCCGACGGACAACCGCATGAGGTGAACCTCGATGACGGCACCTCCACCACAACAGCACTGAAGGCCGACGGACTGACGCCCGACAGCGTGTACCGTGCCATGGCTGTATTCACCAGAGAAAACGACGGGAACACGCTAATCCACGCCCTGGAAAACGTCATAGCACCCTACGCAAAGGAAAATGTACGGAGCGACTACGGGCACGATGCCGTAATACCCTTGTCTTGCTGGCGCAGTGCAAAATACGTGAACCTGCGCATCGCCATCGAGCGCAGCTACGGCCACACGCACAACCTCGGATTCGCTCACGAAGGCATACGCACCACTCCAGGCAAAAAGCTTTACAAAACATTGGAAATCAGACTACTGCATGATGATCAAGAGGACAGGAAAGACTACCGGCAGGAAATCATCATCAGCTGTCCTACAGGCATCTACAGCAATCTGCTCCAACACGGCAGGGACTCGGTACGGATGACCTTGCCCACCGAAAAAGGACACAAAACCTACACTTTCCCCTTCTGAAGGCCCAAAGCCTCGCCTCAGGAGAGACAACACAAAGAGAGACACAGCTTACATTCCACATACAAGAAACACAAAACAGAAGAATATGCAGTCCGACCTCCAGCGCCACATGCGCACACTGTGGAAGAAATGCCGTCCAAACCTGGACGACGAAACCATCGACATCTATTTCTCCGAAACGTACGACCCTGCCATGCTGAGCACAGCCGAAGACGAAAAAGGGGAGATGGCAGCATGCTCACAGTTTCTCATGCGACGCATGAACTTCATGGACAGGAACCTCCACATAGGCATCCTCACCGCACTCGCCTACAATCCGGAACTGGAGGATGAAAAACTCCTGCCGACCGTGAAGGAATCGCTGAAACGCCAGCATCAGCGCATGGCACGCCACGGCGCACTCATCAGCCTGGCATTCCCCTCAAACGAAAAGGAACGGCAACTGCTGCAGGGCTGTGGATACACCATCGCCAGCCATTGCATCGAGGGCGACCCCAAAGTCACGGAATACACCCCTGTACCTGACCCCAGCATCGTCATCGACGAAGAAACGGAATGGGGACGCGACCTATGGCTCTTCTATGCCCGCAACGGCGGAGGCCATAACTTTGAGGTGAAAATGACGGAGAACGACTTCTTCGCGCTCATCGCACAGAACGATGTGGCAGGCGGACACCTCATCGTGGCACGGCGTCATGGTCACATCATCGGCATCGCCCTCATCCGCCGCGAGGGAAAACCGTTGAAAAGCGGGAAGCCATCAAACAAAACCTTCCGCACACGCATCCCCTACATCCTTGCCGTTCAGCAGGACGTCTTCTACCGACTGCTTGAACACGCAAAGACCATTTACCCCGACTCCAAGCAGACCATGGTCACCATTGCGTGTCCGCCAAAGGGATTCGAAGGCTCACGGCCCTATGCCATGGTACGCATCATCCGTGCCGAGGACTTTCTGAAGGAAGTGGCAGCCACACTCCCCGGTCTGCAACTCGAAACCGGCATCACCCACGACGAAGACCTGCCGGAAAACATCGGAGGATACCGTCTGAGACGAGGCAAGTGCTACACCAGCACCGAATGTCCGCCATCGGCCACCACACCGGGAGGCATACCTGCCATCTTCATGGCTTCGCAGCCCGCACTCCTACCCCCCGTATACGGGTGGGAGGTCTGACACCGGAAGGGTACGGCCGAAGCACCATGAGCCATACCGACTGAGACGCACAACATACCAGAAAAACGGCGCAGGGCTCACCCACCCACTATACTCTTCAGCGGGATACGCGAAAGAAGGGGTTCTGCACATCAAGCCATAGAATGTGCATTTAATAAAACAAAACACACCGGTTTAGCCAAAAATCATTAAAATCTGCTACGCGTTTCACAGCGCTTAGCAGATTTTTTCGTAAATTTGCGGCACTAAAGACGAACTCTTGTGACTGACGAAGGACAGCATTCCCAGTACCATAACAATTGGGAATGCCATACACACATTAATAGAAAATAACGGAAGGTGGGCAGGCGTGCTCACCCTTTGCTCGTTATTGGCGGTCGGTGCAACCCCCGCCTGTTTTCACAATCTTCGTCTTTATGGTTCCATTGTCAGCCATAAAGAGTGCGTCTAAAAGGAAAACAAAAAACAAAAATATCATTAATAATTAACCAAACATTTAAAGAGCTATGAACTTTGCCTTTTTTGTCACAGCTTTGTTGACAGGACTGGGCTTTGTCGGACTCGTCACGGTGCTGGCCATGCTGCTCGCGCCACGCAGTTACAACGCCCAGAAGGAAGAGCCCTATGAATGCGGTATACCGACCAAGGGACGCAGCTGGATGCAATTCCGTGTGGGATATTACCTCTTCGCCATCCTCTTTCTGATGTTCGACGTCGAAACGATGTTCCTCTTTCCTTGGGCCGTCGTGATGAACACTTTAGGCAGTGCTGCACTGCTTAGTGTACTCTTCTTCTTGTTTATCTTAGTTCTGGGCCTTGCCTATGCCTGGAAGAAAGGAGCGTTAGAATGGCAGTAAGAAAAAGCGCACCCGTAATCAACAACATCCCCTACGAGGAATTCAACGACAACGAAACGCTGGAAAAACTCATCGACGAACTGAACGCCGGTGGAGTGAATGCAATGGTTGCTCCCTTGGACAAACTCATCGACTGGGGACGTTCAAACTCACTCTGGCCTCTGACCTTTGCCACCAGTTGCTGCGGCATCGAGTTCATGGCCGTCGCAGCCGCACGCTATGACATGGCACGCTTCGGCTTCGAAATCACACGTAACAGTCCGCGACAGGGCGACGTGCTCCTTGTCAACGGAACCATCACCACCAAGATGGCACCCGTAGTGAAGCGACTCTACGACCAGATGTGCGACCCCAAATACGTCATCGCCGTAGGAGGATGCGCCATCAGCGGCGGACCATTCACCAAGAGCTACCACGTCGTGAAGGGAGTGGACAAAATCCTGCCCGTCGACGTCTACTGCCCCGGCTGCCCTCCACGGCCTGAAAGTTTCCTCTACGCCATGATGCAGCTGCAGAGAAAGGTAAGGGTGGAAAACTTCTTCGGAACCACCAACCGCAAGCAGAAGGACCCCTACAAGGACACTATCGGATTCGGCTCCGAAGGATACGCCGAACTCCTTAACCAGCAAGAACAGGCATAAACCACATTATTGAGATATATGAGCAATATGATCAACCCCGTCGTGGTGGCTCCTGAAGAACTCCACGACAGACTCGCCGCACTGAAAGCCGAAGGATACGACTTCCTCGAGTGCCTCACCGGTTGCGACTGGGGCGAAGAAGGTCTCGGTGTGGTTTACAGCCTCACCAAGTCGAGCACCACGTTCGAAATGACACACGTCAAGTGTGTGGCTGCCGACAAGGAGAACCCCACACTCCCCACCGTTTGCGACCTTTGGGACATCGCAAACATCTACGAACGCGAAGTCTATGACTTCTACGGCATCATCTTCCTCGGACATCCCGACATGAGACGTCTCTTCCTCCGCGAGGACTGGGTGGGATTCCCCATGCGAAAGGACGACAAACCCGAGGAGAAAAACGCCGAAATCCCCAGCACCAACGAGGAAATCAGCGACACTCGCCACAAATACACCCTCGATGCCGACGGCAAACTCCAGTGCGAGGACACACCCGTGTTTGCCGACGACGCCTATGTGGTGAATATCGGTCCCCAGCACCCTTCGACACACGGTGTGCTCCACCTCCGCACAGCCATCGAAGGCGAACGCGTCAAGCAGATTGACCCGCACCTCGGATACATCCACCGCGGTATCGAGAAAATCAGCGAAAGCCTTACCTATCCCCAGACTCTCGCCCTCACCGACCGTATGGACTACCTCGGAGCCATGCAGACCCGCCATGCACTCTGTATGTGCATCGAACAGGCCATGGGCATTGAAGTCAGCGAACGTGTCAAGGTCATCCGCACCATCATGGACGAGCTCCAGCGTATCGACAGCCACATCCTCTTCTTCAGCTGCCTCTGCCAGGACCTCGGCGCCACCACCGCATTCCTCTACGGATTCCGCGACCGCGAGGAAATCCTGAAAATCTTTGAGAAGACCACCGGCGGACGACTCATCATCAACTACAACATGATCGGCGGCGTGGCACACGACCTGCATCCCGATTTTGTGGAGGATGTCAAGCACTTCATCAACGAAACCATGCCGAAGGGTCTGAAGGAATACCACAAGATCTTTACTGGAAACGTCATCTTCCGCAACCGCTCCATCGGTGTTGGTCCGCTCACCCGCGAACAGGTCATCTCCTATGGCTGCACAGGAGGTACAGGTCGTGCCGCAGGATGGCATTGCGACCTGCGCAAGCACCGCCCCTACGCTGCATACGACAAGGTGAATTTCAACGAAATCACCTATGAAACCGGCGACTCGATGGACCGTTACATGGTGCGTCTGAAGGAAATTGAGGAGAGTTGCGAAATCATCCGCCAGCTCATCGACAACATCCCCGAAGGCCCCATCCAGGAAAAGATGAAACCCATCGTGAAGGTTCCCGAAGGCTGCTACTACAGCGCTGTCGAGGGAAGCCGTGGAATCCTCGGCGTTTATCTGGAATCGAAGGGCGACAAGAGCCCCTACCGCCTCCACTACCGCTCCACCGGACTGCCGCTCGTGGCAGCACTGGACGAGGCCTGCCGCGATTTCATGATTGCCGACCTCATCACCATCGGCGGAACAATGGACTACATCATCCCTGACATCGACCGATAAACCCACAAAACACAATCACATACAAGATACAGATATGTTTGATTTCTCAGATTTTACATCATGGCTTGACACGGTATTACTGAGAGTGATGCCCGAATGGCTCACCATTCTTGTAGAATGTGTGCTCGTTGCCCTCGGCATCATTACGCTTTACGCCATTTTCGCCATGGTCATGATTTACGTTGAGCGCAAGTTCTGTGCCTTCGTGCAGTGCCGCCTTGGTCCTGACCGCGTAGGCCCATGGGGAACCGTTCAGGTGGTGTGCGACGTGCTCAAGATGCTCACCAAGGAAATCGTCAGCCTGCGCAAGACAGACCGCTTCCTCCATGCACTCGCACCGTTCCTCGTCGTAACGGCTTCCATGACCACCTTTGCATGTCTGCCCTGGAACAAAGGAGCACAGATCCTCGACTTCAACGTCGGAGTGTTCTTCTTCCTTGCCGTCGGAAGCATCGGCGTAGTAGGTATCCTCCTCGCCGGATGGTCGGCAAACAACAAATACTCCCTTATCGGTGCCATGCGTGCCGGAGCACAGATTATCAGCTACGAGCTCTCCATTGGTATGGTGATGCTCACCATGATTTGCCTTGCTGGAACGATGAGCTTCAGCGAACTCTGCCAGAACCAGGCCGAGGGCGGATGGTACATCTTCCGCGGTCACATCGTGGCACTTGCCGCCTTCATCGTATACCTCATTGCAGGCAACGCTGAATGTAACCGTGGTCCGTTCGACCTTCCCGAATCGGAGAGCGAACTTACCGCAGGCTACCACACTGAATATTCCGGTATGGACTTCGGCTACTACTATCTTGCCGAATACCTCAACCTCTTCATCTGCGCCGGAATGGCCTCGACCGTCTTCCTCGGAGGTTGGGCTCCCTTCGTCATTCCCGGACTCGACGGGTTCAACGAGGTGATGGCTATGATTCCCGGTTTCGTATGGTTCCTCGCAAAGGTGTTCTTCGTACTCTTCCTCCTCCTCTGGGAGCGCTGGACTTTCCCCCGTCTGCGTATCGACCAGATCCTTACCCTCGAGTGGAAATACCTCATTCCCATTTCCATGACTCTGCTCGTCCTCATGGCACTCTGCGTAAGCCTCGGACTCACATTCTGAAAAACCTCCTATTTTTATATCCAATATAAAGCAAGAACAAAATATGGCAAACACATCTTATTTTGCAGGTCTCGTAGGAGGTATCAAGAGTTTGTGCAACGGTCTCAGCGTTACATTCCGCGAACTCTGGACTCCGAAAGTCACCGAACGCTATCCCGAAAACCGTAAGGAGAACCACATTCCCGAACGTTTCCGCGGAACGCTGGTGATGCCTCACAACGAGAAGAACGAACACAAGTGCATCGGCTGCGGAATCTGCCAGATGCAGTGCCCCAACGGCACCATCAAGGTGGTGACGGAAATGGTGGAGACTGCCGACGGAAAGAAAAAGAAGCAGCTCGTACGCTATGAATACGACCACGGATGCTGCATGTACTGCATGCTCTGCACACGCGCCTGCCCCCAGGGAGCCATCGAATTCAGCAACGAATACGAAGGTTCCGTCTTCGACCGCAAGGTTCTCGTCAAGGTTCTCAACCATCCGGGCTCGAAATGTGTAGAGAAACCCGCACGGCCTGCCGTAGCCAAGCCTGCCGCCCCCGCCGCCACTCCCGCTGCCGCAGCTCCTGCTGCAGGGAATGAAGCAAAAGCGAAGGCCGAAAAGCTTGTGGCCGCTGCCAAGAAGGCAGAAGAAAACGCTGCCGCTGCACGCGCTGCCGCCAACGAAGCCAAGGTTGCCGCAGAGGCCAATCCCGGCGATGCCGCGCTGCAGGAAGCACTTGCACAGGCCGAAGCCAAGGCCGTCAAGTTGGAAACTGCCGCCAAGACCTTTGCACAAAAGGCCGCAGAAGCCGTAGAAGCAGCAAAATAAGGTAGGTTCACACAGGTCACCGGCAGAGGGAAAGACAGCAGAATTTCCGGATGGAAAACGCACCGTTTCCACTCCCCGACCTACACCGAACGCTACTGAAATCCCCTAACCAGGAAACAGAAAGCACAAGCTTCTGGAACCTACCCTTACCATTACAGACCAAACATCAATATGAACGCACAAGATATCATGTTCGTCATTCTGGCCGTGTTCATCGTATGCTCCGCTTTTGCCACCGTCATCAGCCGCAGCATCGTACGAGCCGCCACATACCTGCTCTTCGTGCTCCTCGGCACAGCAGGTCTGTACTTTCTGATGGGCTATACCTTCCTTGGCAGCGTGCAGACCATGGTTTATGCCGGAGGCGTCATCGTCCTCTATGTATTTTCCATCCTGCTCACCAGCGGCCAGCAGGAGGAACTGCGCAGCACCAGTCTGAAGAAGACCGTTATGGGACTCGTCATCGCCCTCGTGGGTTTCGGCGTTTTCTACAGCGTACTTTGGATGTACGGATTCCCCGTACAGGAGTTTGCCGCAAGCCGCTTCCTCAATAGCCCCGATGAAAACGTCATCACCATGCAAACCATCGGCGAAAACATGCTCTCAACCGGCAAGAACGGTTATCTGCTTCCCTTCGAGGCCGTATCCGTACTGCTCCTTGCGTGCATCGTTGCAGGCATCGTCATCGCCCGCAAACGCTAAAACATCCATCTAAAATTCCAAAAGACACATTATGATTTCCATCGACTTCATTCTTCTGGTATCGACATTGATGATGTTTGCCGGCGTCTATGGCTTCCTGACCCGCAAGAGCACACTGGCCATCCTGCTGAGCATCGAGCTTATGCTCAACGCCGCCAACATCAACTTTGCCGTTTTCAACAACCTGCTCTTCCCCGATGGACACGAAGGCGTGTTCTTTGCCATCTTCGCCATCGCCATTGCAGCAGCAGAAAGCGCCATCGCCATTGCTATCATGATTAACATCTACCGTCAGCTCCAGAACATCTCCGTGGACAAACTGACCAAGATGAAATGGTAATCACATCCCTAAAAACTCCCGCAACACATTATGAGTTACACGCTATTTATCCTTCTCCTGCCCCTCTTCAGTTTCCTGCTGATAGGCATTGTCGACCTCGACATTCCCAAGACGGGCAAGGTTTGGAGCCATAAAGTGGCCGGACTGATTGGTACTGCCTCACTGGGAATCGTTACCATTCTGAGCTACATGACGGCCTACCAGTACTTCTTCTGCACACCCCGTCTTGCCGACGGCACGCTTCCCACACTGGTACCCTACAACACCACATGGCTTCCCTTGGGCGACCTGCACTTCGACCTTGGTATCCTTCTCGACCCCATCTCGGTGATGATGCTTATCGTCATCTCCACGGTGTCGCTGATGGTGCACATCTATTCATTCGGATATATGCACGGTGAACGCGGCTTCCAGCGCTACTATGCCTACCTCAGCCTCTTCACCATGTCTATGCTCGGACTGGTAGTGGCCACGAACATCTTCCAGATGTACCTTTTCTGGGAGCTCGTAGGTGTCAGCTCCTACCTTCTCATCGGCTTCTACTACACAACGGCTCCCGCCATTGCCGCCAGCAAGAAGGCCTTCATCGTCACCCGCTTTGCCGACATGTTCTTCCTCGTCGGTATCCTCATCTTCGGATACTACACCCAGAGCTTCAACTTCAGCTTTGCCGGAACGGTGGAATATGCTGACAACGTGGCCCACTTCATCCCCTGCAATCCTGAGACTGCACTGGTGAAGAACGCCGCAATGACGGTGCTTCCCATCTCGCTTGTCCTGATGTTCATTGGCGGTGCCGGAAAGAGTGCGATGTTCCCCCTCCACATCTGGCTTCCCGATGCCATGGAAGGTCCTACGCCTGTTTCTGCCCTCATCCACGCCGCCACGATGGTTGTGGCCGGTGTGTTCCAGATTGCACGTATGTTCCCCATCTGGATTGAGTACGCTCCCCAGAGTCTCTCCATCGTTGTTTGGGTAGGTGCCTTCACCGCCTTCTATGCCGCTGCCGTCGCCTGCGCCCAAAGCGACATCAAGCGCGTGCTTGCCTTCTCCACTATCTCGCAGATTGCCTTCATGATGGTGGCTCTCGGCGTATGCCTCCCCGGCCACGGCGAACACCTCAACCACAGCGGTCTGGGCTATATGGCCAGCATGTTCCACCTCTTCACCCACGCCATGTTCAAGGCCTGCCTCTTCCTTGGCGCCGGTTGCATCATCCATGCCGTTCACAGCAACGAGATGGCACTGATGGGAGGTCTGCGCAAATACATGCCCATCACCCACTGGACCTTCCTCATCAGTTGTCTTGCCATTGCAGGTATCCCCTTCTTCAGCGGCTTCAGCTCGAAGGACGAGATTGTCACCGCCTGCTTCCAGTACAGCCCCTGGTGCGGTGCCTGGATGACGATGGTGGCTGCCATGACGGCATTCTACATGTTCCGCCTCTACTACGGTATCTTCTGGGGTACTGAAAACAAGGAGGCCCATGCCCACCACACCCCGCACGAGGCTCCCTGGACCATGACTCTTCCCCTCGTAGTGCTGAGCGTCATCACCGTGGGAACGGGTGTTGTCACCACCCTCGGCGGATTCCTCAACTGGGAATGGGCAAGCTTCGGTAGCATTGTCAGCGCCAGCGGACTCCCCTACACGGTGCATTTTGATCCCGTTGTGGCCAGTGTCAGCACCGTTGTAGCCGTGTGCAGCATCCTCCTCGCCACCTGGATTTTCAAGGGCGAAAAGCAACCCATTGCCGACAAGATGTACGCAGCCGCTCCCCGTCTGCACCGCTGGGCCTACAAGCGTTTCTATATGGACGAGGTCTATCAGTTCGTTACCCACCGCATCATCTTTGCACGCATCAGCCGTCCCATTGCCTGGTTCGACCGTCATGTCATCGACGGATTCTTCGACTTCCTGGCCTGGGGTACGCACAAGACGAGCGCACTCATCAAGGGCTTCCAGAGCGGTTCCGTACAGACCTATGCCTTCTGGTTCTTCCTCGGTACGCTGCTCCTTCTCCTCATCATGCTGTTCTAACCATAGAATCATAACGACAATATGAATTTTCTCTCAATATTTGTTCTCATCCCCTTGCTGATGCTCTTCGGCCTGTGGGTGGCACGCAACCTCAACCAGGTGCGTGGCGTGATGGTGGCAGGCAGCACCGCACTCTTGGCTCTTGCCGTATATCTCACGTTTATCTTTATCGCCGACCGTCAGACGTGCGACGATCCTATGCTCTATACCGCCAGTTTCGACTGGTTCCCTGCCCTGAACATCAAGTACAGCGTGGGTGTCGACGGTATTTCCGTGGCCATGCTGCTTCTGAGTGCCATCATCGTCTTCACCGGCACCTTTGCCAGCTGGCAGCTGAAACCGCTGACCAAGGAATACTTCCTCTGGTTCACGCTCCTCTCGATGGGTGTATTCGGCTTCTTCATCAGCGTAGACATGTTCGCCATGTTCATGTTCTATGAAATCGCCCTTATCCCGATGTACCTTCTCATCGGCGTATGGGGTTCTGGCAAGAAGGAATACTCTGCCATGAAACTGACGCTGATGCTGATGGGAGGTTCCGCCTTCCTGATGTGCGGTATCTTCGGTATCTACTACGGCACCGGCGCTGCCACGATGAACATCATCGACATCGCCAACCACACCGGTGGTGCCCATGCCTTCGAGCCGGGCAGCCTGCAGAACCTTTGGTTCGTATTCACCTTCGCCGGTTTCGGTGTCCTCGGTGCCATGTTCCCCTTCCACACCTGGTCGCCCGACGGTCACGCTTCTGCCCCCACGGCAGTGTCGATGCTCCACGCCGGCGTGCTCATGAAGCTCGGAGGCTACGGCTGCTTCCGCATCGCCATGTATCTGATGCCCGAAGCCGCCAACGAACTGGGATGGATATTCCTTATCCTCACCGGCATCTCCGTAGTATACGGTGCCTTCAGCGCCTGCGTCCAGACCGACCTCAAGTATATCAATGCCTACTCTTCCGTAAGCCACTGCGGTCTGGTGCTCTTCGCCATCCTGATGATGAACCAGGTGGCCTGCACGGGTGCCATCCTACAGATGCTTTCCCATGGTCTGATGACGGCCCTCTTCTTTGCCCTCATCGGTATGATTTACGGCCGTACCCACACCCGCGACGTCCGCGAGCTCGCCGGTCTGATGCGCATCATGCCTTTCCTCGCAGTATGCTACGTCATTGCCGGTCTTGCCAACCTCGGCCTTCCCGGTCTCTCCGGCTTCGTGGCCGAAATGACCATCTTCGTAGGTTCCTTCAGCAATGAAGGCGCATTCTACACCACCCTCACCGTCATCGCCTGCACCTCCATCGTCATCACCGCAGTCTACATCCTCCGCCTCGTCGGCAAGATTCTCTACGGCGTATGTACGAACGAGCATCACCTGGCCCTCACCGACGCTACCTGGGACGAGCGCTTCAGCGTGGTCTGCCTCATCCTCAGCGTTGCCGGTCTCGGACTTGCTCCCTGGTGGGTCAGCGACATGATCGGCACCGGTGTATCGCCCATCATCAGCGTGATAGATTCTGCCAAGGAATTCCTTTATGTACCCTTCTAAACACGATATACCCAAATGGATTACAGTCAATTTTTGAATATGCAGGCCGAACTTTCGCTCCTGGCCGTGATCGTCATCCTCTTTGTGGCTGACCTCTTCATGTGTCCTGACGGCAAGAACGGCAAGGGTGTCTACAATACCTGTCTGCCCGTGGTGCTACTCACCGTGCATACTCTGCTTAATCTCTGCCCGTTGTGTCATGAAGCCGGCGAAGCCTTCGGAGGCATGTATCAGCACACCCCGATGATGTCCATCGTCAAGAGCATCCTCTCCATCGGCACCGTCATCACCTTCCTGATGGCCCACAAATGGCTGTCGCGCGAGGAAAACCTGGTAAAGCAGGGCGAGTTCTACCTCATCACCCTCTTCACACTGCTTGGAATGTACTTCATGATTTCCAGCGGACACTTCCTCATGTTCTTCATCGGTCTTGAAACCGCCAGCATCCCCATGGCTGCCACCGTGGCTTTCGACAAGAAACGCTACGAAAGCGCCGAAGCCAGTGCCAAGTTCATTCTGCTCGCACTCTTCTCCGCTGCCCTGCTGCTCTTCGGCATCAGCCTCATCTACGGTGTCACCGGCACCCTCTACTTCGACGGTATCGGCCAGGCAGTAAGCAACAGTGAGGTGTTCAATCCCGTGATGCTCCTCGGCATGCTCCTCTTCATCACCGGCATGGGCTTCAAGATTTCGCTCGTACCCTTCCACCTCTGGACTGCCGACACCTATCAGGGTGCCCCCACCGTGGTGACGGGTTACCTCAGCGTCATCTCCAAGGGTAGCGCAGCCTTCGTGCTCTTCACCGTCCTCATCAAGGCTTTCGGAGCCTGTGAGCTCGTGCAGGCATGGGACCAGGCCTTCCTTTGGATTATCATCGCCTCCATCACCATTGCCAACCTCTTTGCCATCCGTCAGAACAACCTGAAGCGATTCATGGCATTCTCCGCCATCTCACAGGCCGGATACCTTGTACTCGGTCTGATGGACGGAACGGCACAGGGAATGACATCGCTGGTATTCTACCTCCTCGTCTATATGGTGGCCAACCTCGGCGCCTTCGCCGTCATCACCGTAGTGGAGGAAAACACCGGAGGCATCACCATCGACAGCTACAACGGCCTCTACAAGAGCAACCCGAAGCTGGCGTTCCTCATGACGCTCTGCCTCTTCTCGCTCGCAGGTATCCCCCCGTTTGCAGGCTTCTTCTCGAAGTTCTTCATCTTCATGGCAGCCTTCAACGCCGGATGGCACTGGCTGGTGCTCATCGCCCTGATCAACACCGTCATCTCGCTCTACTACTACCTGCTTATCGTCAAGGCCATGTACATCATCCCCAACGAGAATCCGCTCCCCGGATTCAGAGTTGACTGCTACAGCCGCACCGCCCTCTTCCTCTGCGTGGCAGGCGTGGTGTTCCTCGGCATCTGCGGTGTTGCCTACAACTTCATCGACGGCTTTGCCTACGGACTCGACACCATTGCCAACTGCTGCAAGGATGCAGTGAACAGTTGCTGCGGCCAGTGCTGCCACTGATATAGAGCCTTCTGAATAACGAAGTCCCCTCAGACATGCTACAGTCTGAGGGGACTTTTTTTTTGCAACGCCCAGCCATAAGGCTGTCACCGCTCCTCTTCATCTCCAAAACTTCCTCACGGAACAATGTCGTTATCGTAATAGTCGGCAGCCTCACGGAGTTTGTCGCGCATATAAGCAAAGGCATTGCGGGGAGAGAGCACCTTGATTCCGGGACCATAACTCATGAACACGCAATAGAGCTTACTCTAATTGCCGAGCCGCAGCATATCTTCTGCAAAATACGAATTACTATGCATACGAATGGGAAAAAGTACACGTTACAGAAAAAAAATCGGACTATGCAGAAAGACTGCATAGTCTCCCGCTAATTTTGCCACAAAATCACAGTAAAGAGATCCGGAGCTTGTACATGCAG
>SFJN01000226.1 GCA_004555055.1 Bacteroidales bacterium
CGCTGCGCTGTTACGGCGGGGGCGTAGTTGCCGGCTAAGACCGAGCTACCACCGCAAAAATAACGCTTATTGCCAAAGTATGCAAGACAAATGTAAAAAATGATGAAAAGCTTAATACAAAGCCGTGAAAGATGAAGGGTGGTGATGGAAAAATCCCCCGGACATACGGGCCGGGGAAGCGGGTATGTCCGGGGGAAATGTTTTATTTTTTTAAGGTTCTAAAGACGATAAAAAACCTTTTAGAGCTGTACCTTGATGCTCTGCGTGCCGATGCGTACCACGTAGGTGCCGCCAAGGGCGAGAGGCATGGTCAGATGCTCGCGGGCGGTGGCATCGGAGGCGATGAGGCGTCCGTCGACGGTGTAGACTTCAACGGTATCGCCGGCAGGGTTCTGGATGTCGAGGTTGCCGTTGCTGAACATCACAAAGGGCTTGCGTGTGGTGGGGGCGGTGATGCCGGTCTCTGCAGCCTCTACAAGGCATTCGTCGGAGAATGCGCTCTCGCACAGGTCGCCGTCGCTGAAGGTGCCGTCGGTCTTCACCGCGCTGACCTTGTGGTAGAGGTGCTGGAAGCGTACGCGTTCGGGGATGGTGACGTCCACCTCGTTGGCCTCAAGGAAGCGGCCGAAGTAGAAGGGTTCGCGGAGGATGTCGCCGGACTTGTACTGCTGGGTGATGAGGACATCGTCGACATAAAGGTTGCCGGGCATGGTGACGGCAAAGATGCCGACCTTCGAGTTCTTCGTGCCCTTGGTGAGGTGTGCGGTGAAGGTGCCCCAGTCCTCGCCGACGGTGCCGGGATACACGAGTTCGGCCTGCGAATAGTCGCCCTCGGCCTCATCGTAGTTGAAGAGTGCCACGGCACACTGCACCACATCCTGATGGCGCTGGTTGTTCTGGTCCCACCAGTTCACCAGCTCGCCCATGAGGCGCATGGAGAGGTCAATCTTGCCGTTGTCTCTCGAGAAGTCCATGGCAGGCGAAATCATTCCGCTCTGGTCGTTCTGATAGATATAGAAATAGGCGTCAAGTGCGATGAAGCCGCCCACATAAGGCATATAGTTGGTGACGTGCCATCCAGCCTGGTCCTCACCGAGGATGTAGGTGTCGCCGTAGCAGTTGGGCTCGTCGCCGAGGTTCATGTAAGGCTCTTCACCGTTGGGAAGGAGTACGGTGTCGAAGTCCATCTTCGTCACCTTGAAGGTGCCGTCCTCCTTGGCCACGCGGTCGTTCATGGCCCAGTAGTTGTAGCGTTCGGCGCTGGGCACCTCGCTCCACTGCGCATGGTAGCCGTCGTCGGTGAGAGTGGTACCGCCCATGACGGGAGCCTCGAGGTCGAAGACGATGACCTGATCGCTGGGGAGGGAGACGTGGTTGCCCTTGACGGCGTTGACGGTGTAGGCGTAGGTGGCGCCGCTCTTGATTTCGGGTACCACGAAGGAGGTGCCTTCAGCGCGGGCCTCGTCGATGAATTCCTCCCACATCTCCAACTCCTCGTTGAAGACCTTCACGGTGACGAGGTAGTGGTCGGCCTCGGGGACAGCCTTCCAGTTGGCGGTGAAGCTGGTGCCCGTATAGTCGGTGTGGGGGAGCGACTGTGGAAGTCCGACGTAAGGTTTCACCTGGAACACCTTAAGGTCGTCGATGTAGATGGCGGGCGACTTTTCGGGGACGAGGTTGAAGATGGTGTACGACTCGCAGCCGCGGAAGAAGAACTGGAAGGTCTGCCACTCGGGAGTGATGTCGAAGCCCTGGTAGAACTGGTCGAGGACTTTCCAGGTGGGGCTCATGTTGTAGGTTTCGGCCGCCTCGATCATGAGCGAGGAGTTGTTCTTCTTGTTGGTGCGCGCCTTGAACTCGAGCACGGCGATGCCGTCGTAGTTGTGGAGGTCGAGCATCGGGGTGTTGATGTGGGCATAGTCGTCAAGGCCTTCCTCGTCGAAGATGGAAATCATGCCTCCGGCGGGATAAGCCCCTCCGGCGCCCCATCCGGGCTGGTCGGTATATTCGGGTTTGACGTTGGTCCAGGGATATGGTGGGTTGGGGATGGTGATGTCGACGCCCACGGCAGGGTCTCCGAGCGTTCCCTTATCCATCTTGGAGAAATCCTCGGTGAAGACGTCTACACGTTCACCGTATTCAAGTACCCACGATGCGTTGGTTTCGGCTGAAGGCACGATGCGTGCGGCCACAAGCTGCGGACCTCCTTTGGCCGCTGCTGCGCGGAAGGGATTCTGGATGGCTGCCTGCAGTGGAAGGGTACGGGTCTTCAGTCCGTCGGCATTCGATGCAAGACTGAACGATGCCAGTAGGGATGCAAGTAGAAATTTGTTCATGTTTCTTTTTTCTGGTTGTGTGTGTTTCCTGTTTTGCGGGGATATGCGGCTACAAGGTTCCTTGTGGCCACGTATGGCTTCCTGACTATATATACAGGCGGGTTCCATAACCCGCACTCCTGCGTCTTCGGCATGGTCGTCCGTTGGCGTGGAGGGATTTACAGAACCCGCCTGTAAGGGATATTGCGGGTGAAGAAGAGTGTTACTTCACCTGGATCTTCTGTGCACGGCCGTTGTTGTCGCGAACGATGTAGAGTCCGCTCTGCAGGCCGAGTTCTTCAACGCTCTTCCCTTCGGCAGCCTTCACAAGCTGGCCGCTGAGGTTGTAGACGGCGATGCGGCCCGAGGGAGCATTGCTGGCGTCGAATGTGAGCTCATCGATGCCCACGAGGTATTCCTTGGCTGCTACGTGGAGGATGGGGAGATAGAGCTTGCCGTATACCTTGTTGGTGTCGAAGTTGAATTCAGTCTTTCCTCTGTAGAAGAGCGAACGGATAGTTTCGCCATAGCCGCCGGCTTCGTTGTTGTAGAGATGGAACAGTACGGGATAGCCATTCTCGGGGATTTCGCCTTCCTTCACGATGGTCACCACGAGGTTCTTGCTGAGGTCGTAGGTGAATTCCTTGTTGAGGTTAAAGGTGAGGAGCTTGTTCTCGCCTACAACGGTGCTGACGATATCATCGAAGCAGAGTTCTCCGAAGTCCACCCATTCGCTCGTTTCGGTCTTGGTGTTCCATTCGGTGCTGTAATAGCGGAGCTTGTCCGTGGTGTTGAGGTAGACCTTTACATGGTGTCCGGTGAATGTGCCACCATCGTTCGAGCTGTAGCGGAGAGCCAGACGGCTGATGGTGAGGGCATCGTCCTCTACGGTTGCCGTAAGGTCGGAGGGATAGTAGATGCTCTGGAACGTGCTGTTGGTCATGTAGGTGCAGATGGGGCTCTGGGTGTCGTCTAGGAGGTCAGTGTTGGTGTTGAATACTGCCGAGAAGGGCACGGTGCCTTCGGGGTCAAC
>SFJN01000034.1 GCA_004555055.1 Bacteroidales bacterium
CGGGCGTCGGGTGTAGGATTTCCTACACCCGACGCCCGTATCCTACACCCTATCCTTCACCCGAAATCCCTTGAAAACACTATAGGTTTCGCCTATGGGTGTAGGAAATGTAGGAGATTTTCAAAAACTTTTTTTTGATGCGTTTTCAGGCATGATGTATATGCCCTCAGGAGGATTCATGGAACGTAGCGTTCAAAGTGGAGTTCAAGAAGCGTGCCAAGGACGTCAGACGTCCCTCAATTTCTCTCCTCAAAACGTTCTCAGATTTGTCCGCTCTCTACAAGGCGCACTACCCGTTCCGTATACCGGTCATCGCCTTCCGGGTCGTACTTCTTGTTGAGGTTAAGGCCGAAGATAAAGCTTATGCCTTGATACAGGTTTGCACGGATGGAACCGATGAAAGCCTGTGCGATGTTGTAGCCCGACATGTTGCATTCGCGGTCAACAAGCTTTATCAGCAGGCGTCCCTGTGAGCGCGACATTTTCTTCAGCATGGGCGTATATTCGCGTTTCAGTCCGCGTTCCACGGCGTTGATGTGTTCGCGCCGTGCCTTCTCGTCGGGCAGGGTCTCCAGGTATTCATAGGTTTCGATGATGGTCATCCTCACCATCTTTGCCAGTGGCAGCACTTTCTTCACGTTGCGCACGAGACGGTTGTAATTGTCGCGTTCGCGCTGGCTCTTGAATTTCAGTTCCGGATATTTGTAGATGGTGCTGAGGGTGATATGGGGTATGCTGTCGCCGTGGTAATATGCTTTTTGTACGCGCAGTTTGAGCGGCATCGCCACTTCGGCGGTGTCGCTTTCCGCTGTCTGTCCGTAGAGGGGGGAGATACTGAACGACAGCAGTGCCAACAGAAAGGAGCAGAATATACGCATGGTGAACTGAAGACGGTCATGCAAATATACTTCGAAATCCGTAATCTTCACCGCTTGTCGCCTTGAAAATCGCCGCTGTTCCCCCAATATTTACATGCTTTGTGAATTCACGACGTTTGAATTTGCTGAAACACGAACGAACGTTTCGCTAAGCGAGCGCAGGAGCCAAACTTGTTTGGACTATGCCGAGCGCAAGAAACGATGGAGCAGCGAGAGGAGAGGCTGAGTTTACTCAGACTATCCCGAGTCGTGACAGAGGAAGACAAAGTCAAACGAAGGCAGCATTGCCAACGCTTTGCTTTGTAAGGATGTACAAGTGAGGGAATGCAGTCCTTTTCTCCGGACGGAATCCCCCCTCCCGGCCATGTCTTCAAATTTGCAGGAGATGAAATGCTGAACAACGTTTGCGGGCATTTCTCCCGTGAAGAAAGGGAAAAAATCCCCAAATCCTTTGGATTTCCGCCCTCTTATCGTAAATTTGCAACCTAATACATGCTGCTGTCGGTGCATTCAGCCGGTAGTGGAAAAAGGGAAACAAGCAAAACAATACCGCACAATATGGATTACAACTTCAGAGACATCGAGGCCCGCTGGCAGAAGACGTGGGCAGAGGAGGGCACCTATCATGTGTCCGAACAGACAGACAAGCCCAAGTTCTACGTCCTCAACATGTTCCCCTATCCTTCGGGAGCCGGTCTGCATGTGGGTCATCCCCTTGGATACATCGCCAGCGACATCTATGCGCGCTACAAGCGTCTGAAAGGCTTCAATGTCCTCAACCCGATGGGTTACGATGCCTATGGTCTGCCTGCCGAGCAGTATGCCATCCAGACCGGCCAGCATCCGGAGAAGACGACCAACGAGAATATTGCACGCTATCGCCGGCAGCTGGATAAAATCGGGTTCTGCTTTGACTGGAACCGCGAAGTTCGCACCTGTGATCCCGAGTACTACAAGTGGACACAGTGGGCCTTCCAGAAGATGTACGACAGTTATTTCTGCTACCGTTGTCAGCAGGCACAGCCCATTGCCCAACTTGTGGCGCATTTCGAGGAAAAGGGAACAGAAGGGCTGGATGCCGCATGCGGTGAGGAACTTTCCTTCACTGCCGCTGAATGGCAGCAGATGGACGAGCAGCAGCGTTACGATGTGCTGATGAACTACCGCATCGCCTACCTCGGCGAGACGATGGTGAATTGGTGTCCTGCACTTGGCACCGTGCTCGCCAACGACGAAGTGTCGGAGGGTCTGAGCATCCGTGGCGGATTTCCAGTGGAGCAGAAGAAGATGCGCCAGTGGTGTCTGCGTGTAAGTGCCTACAGCCAGCGACTCCTCGATGGTCTGGAGCATCTCGATTGGAGCGATTCCATCAAGGAAACCCAGCGTAACTGGATAGGACGTTCCGAGGGAACGGAGATGCAGTTCCGCGTAAAGGGTAGCGACGAGTCGTTCACCATCTTCACCACCCGTGCCGACACCATCTTCGGTGTCACCTTCATGGTACTTGCTCCCGAGAGCGAGCTGGTGCAGCGGCTGACCACCGACAATCAGCGTGAAGCGGTGGAGGAATATGTGAAGTATGTGAAGGGACGCACCGAACGTGAGCGTATGATAGACCACCGTGTGACGGGAGTCTTCACCGGCAGCTATGCCGTCAACCCCTTTACCGGTGCCGATGTCCCCGTGTGGGTGAGCGAATATGTGCTTGCCGGCTATGGTACCGGTGCCATCATGGCAGTGCCTGCCCACGACAGCCGCGACTATGCCTTTGCCCGCCACTTCGGCCTTCCTGTGGTGCCCCTTATCGAGGGTGCTGATGTCAGCGAGAACAGTTTCGATGCCAAGGAAGGCATTGTGCAGAACTCTCCCGCCCCCGGCGTGGAGACTCTGGCAGGATTCTCCCTTAACGGTCTGAGCGTGAAGGATGCCATTGCCCGTACCAAGCAGTTCGTGACGGAGCAGGGTATCGGACGCGTAAAGGTGAACTACCGTCTGCGCGATGCCATTTTCAGCCGCCAGCGTTATTGGGGCGAACCCTTCCCCGTATATTACAAACACGGACGTGCGGAGATGCTTCCTGAGGAATGCCTCCCCCTCCTCCTCCCCGAGGTCGAGAAGTTCGAGCCTACCGCTACCGGTGAGCCTCCTCTCGGCAACGCCCGCTGCTGGGCTTGGGACGAGGTCAACCGCTGCGTGGTGGACAAGGCCCTTGTAGATGACGTCCATGTGTTCCCCCTCGAACTCAGCACCATGCCCGGTTTTGCCGGTTCCAGCGCCTACTATCTCCGCTATATGGACCCCCGCAACAGCGAGGCGCTCGTCAGCCCTGAGGCAAATGCATATTGGAAGAATGTCGACCTCTATGTGGGCGGTAGCGAACATGCTACGGGACACCTTATCTATTCGCGTTTCTGGGACAAGTTCCTCTTCGACCTCGGTATCACCTGCATGGACGAACCTTATCAGAAACTCGTCAACCAGGGCATGATTCAGGGACGTTCCAATTTCGTCTACCGTGTCAAGGGTACGAACACCTACGTCACCTTGGGCAAGAAAGGCGGTTACGACGTCACTCCCATCCATGTGGATGTAAACATTGTCAGCAACGATGTCCTTGATGTAGAATGCTTCAAGGCATGGCGCCCCGAATACAATGATGCGGAATTCATTCTCGAAGACGACGGACGCTACGTTTGCGGATGGGCCGTTGAAAAGATGTCGAAGTCGATGTTCAACGTGGTAAACCCCGACGACATCGTCGCCAAATACGGAGCCGACACCCTGCGTCTGTATGAAATGTTCCTCGGTCCTGTAGAGCAGAGCAAGCCTTGGGATACGAATGGCATCGACGGATGCTTCCGCTTCCTCCGCAAGGCCTGGAGCCTTTTCTGGGAAAAGGACGGCGACAGCCTGCTTGTCGACGACAGCGAACCCACACGCGATAATTTGAAGACCCTCCACAAGCTCATCAAGAAGGTGGGCGAGGACATCGAGGCATTCTCCTATAATACCAGCATCCCAGCGTTTATGGTGGCTGTGAGCGAGTTCCAGCAGCAGAAGTGCCGCAGCCGTGCTGTCCTCGAGCAGTTTGTGGTGCTGATGGCACCCTTCGCTCCCCATTTCAGCGAAGAGCTTTGGCACGCCATGGGCCATACTTCCAGTGTCTGCGATGCCTGCTGGCCGGAGGTGTGTGAAGCCTATCTCAAGGAAGACTCCGTCACCCTTGGCGTACAGTTCAACGGCAAGGTGCGTTTTAGCATGGACTTCCCCGCTGATGCCACCCCTGAGCAGATGCGCGAACTTGCAGAGTCTGCACCCGAAGCCCGCAAGCACCTTGAAGGTATGCAGGTGGTGAAGGTGGTGGCAGTACCCCGTCGCATCGTCAACTTTGTGGTGAAACCGGCAAAAGCCTGACTCCATTCCAATCCGGAGAATAAAGGGGGTGCTCTATAAAATTAGCTTGAGTTTTGAAAAGTGACCAAGCTTTTGAAACGTATTCCAAGGAATAGAAAAACTAATTTTTAGAGCACCCCGCAAATCAATAAAACGGTATGACAGCATTATCGAAGTCGACCCTTTCCCGGCATATTGCCGATTATTCGGTCATTACCCTCGGCCTGCTCCTGTATGCCATCGGTTTCGATTGTTTCCTTCTGCCTTTCCAGGTGACGACGGGAGGGTTGTCCGGTATCGGAGCCTTGATATTCTATGCTACAGGATTCTGGAAGGTGCAGTACACCTTCTTCCTCTGCAACATCTTTCTCCTTGTCATTGCGGTCAAGGTGCTGGGGTGGAAGTTCTGCGTGAAGACCATCTTTGCCGTTTTCATGCTCACCTTCCTCCTTTCGGCCGTGGAGATGCTGATGCAGCAGTTACACGCCGTACATCCCGAGCTTTTCGCAGGTTTCAATGCGCATGTGCGGCTCCCCCAACTCACCGACAATGCCTTTATGAGCACCATCTTCGGTGCCCTCATCTGTGGCACCGGCATCGGACTGGTCTTCGGGCGTGGCGGCAGCACGGGAGGAACTGACATCATCGCATCCATCATTCATAAGTACCGCAACGTTTCGCTCGGTACCGTCATGATGCTCTGCGACATTCTCATCATCTCCTCTTCCATATTCCTTCCCGGAGCCACCATCACGCAGCTCATCTATGGCTACACTACGCTCTTTGTCACCAATCTTACGCTCGACTATGTCTACAACAGCAAGCGTCAGTCGGTGCAGTTCCTCATCATTTCCAAGCATTTCGAGGAGATAGCCGATGCCATCAACGTCTATCACCGCGGCGTCACCGTGCTCGACGCTACAGGTTGGTTCACGAAGACCCCGACCAAGGTGCTGATGGTGCTTACCCGTAAAAAGGAGAGCAACAACATTTTTGCCATCATCCAGAGCATCGACCCCGAGGCCTTTGTCTCGCAGACACGTGCCGCGGCAGTCTTTGGCGATGGTTTCGACACCATGCGCCGTGTGAAAAACCGCAATGAGAAGGTGCAGGCGGCACTTGCCGACATGCGGCATGCAGGGGAGGACGGCGGATGCTGACTATTGTCCCCCAAGGAGGGCTTTGCAACCGTCTGCGTGTGGTGCTTTCGGCCATCGAGGCGTCGCGTCGCGGAGTCGCACCCATTCAGATTCATTGGGGACGTGATGCGGAGTGCCGTGCATGGTTCGAGGAACTTTTTCTTCCCATCTCCTCTGCTACGTTCCGGATTGTCCACCGCCAGTGGTGGGCGGCTCCTATTACGCGGCGAAATCTGCATCTTCCCGCTCTGCTGCGCAGGGCTATGGGCTACCGTCTGCAACAGGCCAACTGCCTTCCAGGGAATGATGAGGCCTTTTACCGCATGGCAAGGGGCGCGAAAGTCTACCTTTCCGGAGGCTATTCCCTCTGCTCCTATTCCCCGCAGTGTCTGGAACTGCTGCAGCCACAGCCCGAAATTCAGCGTCGCGTCGAAGCGCTTGTCGCCCGTTTCTCCGCCTCTACCGTAGGTGTTCACATCCGGCGTACCGACAACGTGAAGAGTATGCAGCACAGCACTCCGGACGGTTTTCGACGTGCCATGCGAAAGGCTTTGGCAGAAGATGTCGAAACAACCTTCTTCCTTGCTACGGACGATGCCCTTTTGAAGGCGGAACTGGAGCAGGAATTTGCTCCGCGCGTCATCACCTGCCACAATCCCGTGCGGCGCGATACGCTCGAGGGCATGTGTGATGCCGTGGTCGACCTTTGGTGCCTTGCCGCCACGAGGCGTATCATCGGGTCATATTGGAGTTCATTTACCGACACCGCTGCCGAGCTGCGCCAGCTTCCGCTTGAAATCGTGGAGGGGTAGTGCGCCTCCTCCCCCCTCTCTCCAGTCTGCAGCGTCTGCTTTCCCCCGTGGTGTGGTCAGCTTAGCATACCATATGTTGCGAGCCCGCAGCCAAAGGTGAGGGTGTCGTCCGTGACATCTGTGATAGTTCGCGTGATAATATAATTCTGAGTATCGTCTGTGGACGTCCGCGATAGTCCGTGTGATATTATTAAGTTTTGTATAGATACCCCACAATAATATTGAGTTGAAACACAATGAAAATAGTTCTTGCTACCAACAATGCCCACAAACTCTCGGAAATCCGAGCCATACTTGGCAATGAGGTGGAATTCCTTTGTCTTGCCGACATAGATTGTCACGACGACATTCCCGAAACGTCCGATACGCTTGAGGGAAATGCGCTCCAGAAGGCCCGTTACGTCTATGAACGTTATGGACTGAATGTCTTTGCCGATGATACGGGGCTTGAAATCGCCGCGCTCGACGGGCGTCCCGGCGTGCATACTGCCCGCTATGCCTTCCCCGACCGTAACGATACGGAAGCCAACATCGACAAGATTCTCGGAGAAAAGGTCGATGGCTACATCACCACCGAGCGCCTTGGTACCGACGGCTTCGGCTATGACCCGGTGTTTTCGCCCGAAGAGACTGGGAAGACCTTTGCAGAACTTGGGGTAGAGGTCAAGAACCGTTTTTCGCACCGTGCGCGTGCCGTGCGCAAGTTGTGCGCTTTCCTGACATCCCTACGATAAATCCGCATTCTCCACATCCCTTCTTTCCTCCCTCCATGTTACGATACACAGTCACATTCCTCCTTGTCGTTTTCTGCAGCCTTCTGCAGTGCAGAGCAGCCGCCTACGACACCTGGACCACCTACTTCAGCATGCGGAATGCCACACAGGTGGTTGATGCCGAAGGAAGATTCTATGCCCTGATGAGCGGCAATGCCACGGCCGAAGTGCGTCCCATCAACAGGATTACCGAAGGACTTTCCGATGCCAATGTCAGTTTCATCGGCTACAGCTACACCAAGCACATGCTGGTCATCCTTTATGCCGACGGCAACATCGACATCTATGACGAGGCAACCGGAAAGGTGCGCAATGTGCCTCAGTTCATGGACCGTCCTGACGACGACTTTTCCGTGAACAACCTCTTTGTCTGTGACAACGATGCTGTCATCAGCACCAACGAAGGTGTCATCTGGATGTCTGTCGATGAAGGCGTCATCTACGGACGCTATGCCATCGGAGCCTGCTCTGCGGGCGGCATCTGTGCCGGCCGCATCTACGCCTGTCTAAAGGCCTATGGCGTTTATAGCGCCCTGCTCACCGACAACCTGATGGACCTTTCGTGCTGGAAGCACGTGGCCTACGCTTTGATCACTGACATGCATGCCTTGGACAACGCCCTCTATTGCTTTTCACCTGCCACAAGCCAGAACGTGAAGTTCAATCTGCAGGGAGTGTCCTTCTTCTCGCCCGAAGCCAAGAACAAGATACTCGTCAACGAGAAGTTCGACGCTTTCTCCGGCAATGCCAATCGCCTGTTGGCCTATCGCAGCGGACACGTTGCCGAGTTCCTCAGCGGAAATACCAAAGAATTCACCACTTTCGACCTCCCCGATGACTATGCACTGGTGGCTCCTGCCGGAAGTTCCAACACCGAACTGTGGGCAGCTTCAGTCGACGGCGGTGTCCTCCATGCCGGCCGCTCTGCCGATGGTGGGACCTTTGCCACCGACTATACCGCCATCGCTCCCGACGGACCCTTCTGCGATGTGCCGTATTATCTGAATATTACGGGCGACAGGCTCTATATGACCGCCGGAGTGACCGACCCCACCGACAACCGTCACAATCCCTACTGTGCATCGTGGCTCGATGCTGACGGCCGTTGGACTGATTTGGAACGTCCTACCAAGGAGGGCGGATGGCTCAGCAAGCATGTCACCGTCTTCCGCGACGCCACATCCATTGTGGAGGATGTCTTCGACCCCTCCCACATTTTCGTCACCTCCGGCAGCCACGGTGTCTTTGAGTACCGCGACGAACGGTTGGTGAAGCAGTACACGCAGGGCAACTCCCGCATCGAATCATGCTCCGGAAGCAAGAGCCACGATTTTGTACGCACCGATGCCGGAATCATGGACAAGGACGGCAACCTCTTTGTCGCCAACAACAGTGTCGACACCGTCATCTGGTGCCGCAAGCCCGATGGCGTTTGGATCCCCTTCTTCCACGCCTCCGTCAGCAAGGCAGGATTCTTCGAAAAGGTCATCATCGACTCCAAAGGCCGCCTGTGGTTTGCCAATCGCCGTACCGACGGAAACCTCAGAGGCGGTGTGCTGTGCATCGACTATGGCCAGACGGTCGACAATGCCGCAGACGACGTCTATACCTACCGTCACAGCAACTTCTTCAACCAGGACGGCACGCAGTTCACCTATCAGGCTGCCAACGCCCTTGCGCAGGACCGTACGGGACGCATCTGGTTAGGAACCGATAGGGGACTGCTCGTCATTGACGACCCCGACACCTGGACGGACAACGATTTCCGCATTACGCAGGTGAAGGTGCCGCGTAACGACGGTACGAATTATGCCGACTATCTCCTCAATGGTGTCTACATCACTTCTATCGCCGTTGACGGTGCCGACCGCAAGTGGGTGGGAACGCAGGACGACGGCGTGTATATGGTTTCTTCCGACGGTACGGAGATCTATCATCATTTCACCAAGAAGAACAGTCCTCTTGTCTCTGACAATGTCAGCGCTGTGGTCTGCCATCCCCGTAGCGGTGAGGTGTTCATCGCCACCGATGCCGGACTGGTGAGCTATCAGAGCGACGCTTCGGAGGTTGAACCCAGCCTTGCCCACGACAACCTGCGTGTCTATCCCAACCCTGTGCGTCCCGACTACAGCGGTCCCATTGTCCTCGACGGTCTAGTCTACGACACCGACGTCAAGGTGGTCAGCACCGGCGGTCAGGCTGTGGCAGCCGGCACCAGCCATGGAGGAACCTTCACCTGGGACGGCCGTGGACCTAACGGCCAGCGTGTGGCAAGCGGCATCTACTACTTCATGGCAGCGTCGCCCGACGGCAAGGAGGCCGTGGTGGCCAAGGTGGCTGTCGTGCGCTGACACCCTTTGCCACGGGGGGATTTCCCCCCCCGCGTCTTATGATTGCATGCTTTCCGACCTGACCATTCCCGATGTCCGAAAAAGAGGGTGAACGCTGTGGTTTTGACGTTGTTAGGAGCATACACGAGGACGTTTGAAAACTTTTTACGGCGAAGAATGTAAAAAAGTCAAAAAAATATTTGGAATGTCGCCGATAATCCATAATTTTGCGATGTTTTCACCTTATAGCATGCGCTGATACTATTGTCTTTCGTGCCTTAAACTTCGTTCTCCGTCCCCTTGTTCCTCCTGTCGCTCTCCACCAGTACTCCACCAGTGGAGCCTTGTTGCTGTCCGTGAGCGCGGAGCCAGCGAGGGTCAGGGCGTATTCCCCCGAGTCGCGACAGAGCAAGACAAAGCCAAGTTTACTTGAACTATGCCGAGTCGCGACAGAGCAAAGCTAACATTATCCATCAAAAATACAATCCGTTATGAACAAAACTGAACTCATTAAGCCCGTTGCCGAAGCTGCCGGCATCAGCCAGACCCAGGCTAAGGCTGCCATCGAAAAGGTGTTCGATACCCTTGTCGAGACATTGAAGAATGGCGAAAACGCTACACTCCTCGGTTTTGGAAGCTTCACCGTCGTTGAGCGTCCCGAGCGTCAGGGTGTGAACCCCAAGACAGGCGAAAAGATCACCCTTGCCGCCAAGAAGGTCATCAAGTTCAAGCCCAGCTCCCGTTTCGAGAAGTAATCGAAAACGTCCTTGCCCCGCTGGCTGGCGTATCTCCCCTTCTCCCTCGTTATTCTTTTTTAGGGGGGACGAAGGGCGTATGGCACAATAAAAATAGGATTCCCTGCTTTCTGTCATTCAGGCAAAGCGGGGAATCCCGTTTTTTTTAAGGGGTAATAGGGGGGGGGGCAGAATGACGTAGTCGTTTAGGGCTATCACAGTTGCTGACAAGGCAGGAGCAGGAACCGAATTGTTGGCACAAAATAATATTAGAAAGGGGAAATATGCAATAGGAGGGGAGGGAGAGCGGAGAAATACACTCAGTCTCAGTTACGATATTCGTCCCTCATTTTTTAGGATTTTGAAAAAACACACCATATTTTTTTAAGCCTATGTCGAAAATTTCGTTGTTTCTCCGCCCTTCCGCCCATGTTGCCGGTGAGGGCATCCTCTGTTTCCGTCTCTCGCATGCAGGTGCCACCGCTGTAATCAGCACGGGTGTTCGTATCCTTCGCGAGGAATGGTCATCCCATGTCATGGCGGTCAATCCCGATGCCGCTGTTTCCCCAGCCCGTCGTCAGACGTTGTTGTCCATCGCTGCCGAAATGCAGTGTCACATGCAGCGTATGCAGGATGTCTTCGGCACCTTTTACCGCAGTGGCAGTCCCTTCCATGTGTCCCAGGTGGCGCAAGTCTTCCGTCATGCGCTTGGAGCCGCAGGTTTTGTAGCCTACGCCCAAGGTCTTATTCTCCGTATGCTTCATAGCGGTTCACGTATTACTGCCGAGCGCTACAAGACCTCTCTCAACAGTTTTTGCCGTTTTCTTGGGCACACGTCGGACGTCCCCTTCCCCGAGTTCACCTCACCGCTTCTCCAGTCCTACGAGCGTTGGCTCCATCTGCAGGGCATCACAGCCAACACTTCGTCGTTCTATCTCCGCAATCTCCGTGCTGTTTTCAACCGTGCGGTGGCCGATGGGGTAGCCGCTGCCAGCAGTCCCTTCTCCCAGGTCTTCACCGGGGTGTCAAAGACCGTCAAGCGTGCCGTTGACATCGACACCCTCCGTGCGCTCAAGTGCATGTCTCTGCCTGCAGGTTCGCCCGCCGACCTTGCCCGAAGCCTCTTCTTTTTCTCGTTCTACACCCGGGGCATGTCCTTTGTTGATATGGCCTTTCTGCGGAAGAGCGATGTGGCGGACGGTCGCCTCACCTATTGCCGTCAGAAGACGCATCGTCAGCTCAGCATCCTTTGGGAAACGCCCATGCAGCGTATTGTCGAGGGTTTCGGGACCTCGCAGTCTCCCTATCTGCTTCCCATCATCCGTCGTCCCGAAGGCAATCTTCGGAATCAATACATCAGTGCCCGTCAGTGTGTCAACCGCCATCTCCGTGCCCTTGGCGAACGTCTGGGGCTAAAGGTCCCGCTTACCATGTATGTGGCACGCCACAGTTGGGCGAGCATAGCGCGTGGAAACCAGGTGCCTGTGGCCGTCATCAGCGAGGCCTTGGGGCATACGTCCGAGCATACCACCCTCATCTATCTCGCATCGTTTGAGCCTGCATCCGTAGACCGTGCCAACCGGATGATACTTGGTTTGTTGTAGCATTCCTGCAAATCACCCCTCTCAGGCTTTTCCGCCTGTTCCGGGTGCGTCTCTTGCGGCAAGGACTTTACCAGCCGCATAGCTTTCATCTGGGGATGAAAGCTTTTTTCTCACCATCATCAAAATGCAGGGCTTGGGGATGAGGAATACCGGAGCCATCTCTGTCAAAAAACTTCTTGGTCTTGCTTGCCGAGGGGGGAGCGTTGTTTTTATTCCGGTATTGTGGATTTGATTTGTTGCAGAAGTGGAAACGTAAGTGGCAGTTTGTCGTTAATTTATTGAAAACTATGCCCAATTTGTGGTTTTTTATGACAAAATCGCTGACAAAGGTAAAAAAACAATGAAATACCATGTTTATTTCTTGTAGGGAAATTTTAATTGGTATAATTTTGCAATCCCGGGACAACGAAAGCGAAAATTGCGGCATTTTACCCTTTTTCTTTGACATCGTCATTTGTATCTCCGTAAAATGCTGCCGGATTTGCTGCCCACATCAGGGCACATTTCCTGTGTTTGTCCCATTGTTCAAAGTCATTTATGGTGGAAGTTTCTTTCCCACTTCAAGGTATTATCGGTAAAAAAGAATGAAGACACGCATTCGGATTTTTTTGTTCTTCGCCCTTCTCCTTGCGCAGGCTGCCAGTGGTGCAGCATGGGCGCAGCATGTCGGCTGGAAGACGAACCTCATTGGCGATGCGCTGCTCAACGCCAATATGGGTTTTGAGTTCGGACTGTCCAAAAAGTGGACCCTCGACATCAAGGGCCAGCTCAATTCGTGGGAACTTTCGCATCACGAACATTGGAAGCATTGGGGTGTGCAGCCGTCAATGCGCTATTGGTTCTGTGACCGTTTTGCCGGCCATTTCTTCGGCATCCACGGCCATGGCGGACAGTTCAATGTCGGTAACATCGATGCCGACTTCCAATTCCTTGGAACACACTTCTCCCGCCTTGCCGATTCCCGTTTCCAAGGCTGGTTTGCCGGCGGTGGCATTTCCTATGGCTATGCCTGGATGCTTGGCCGTCATTGGAACTTCGAGGCCGAAATCGGCTTCGGGTATTCCTATGTCCGCTACGACCGTTTTGAGTGCGAAGGTTGTGAGAAGAAGGTAGAGTCCGACCAGGAACACCATTATATCGGTCCCACCAAGGCGGCCCTTAACCTGGTTTACGTCTTCTGATGTCAGGCACCAGAGGCTGTCCTTTCCACTTTTCCTCCTTTTGGAATTACCATTCCGCTCTTATATGCGGTGGTCTGTTTTTCGTCCTTAATTTTTTGTCTGCAATGAAACACACCATATCCATCCTTCTTCTTGCTGCCTTTGTGCTCCTTCCCTCTTCTTTGACGGCGCAGATCCTTGTCAATGGGGTAGGGGTGTCGCAAGCCAGTATGGACCGTAGCGGCGAGAACATGGTCGTTACCGTCAAGTACGACATGTCGGCCCTCAAGGTCAAGAAGAACCGTGCAGTCATCCTCACCCCCTACATCACCAACGGCACCGATTCCGTGGCGCTGAAGACCATCGGCGTTTATGGCCGCAAGCGTTATCTCAGCTATATCCGCAACGATGTCCATATCCTCACCGACAATCCTTCCACATCGTTCCGTAGCCATCGTGTGCCCCAGCGCTTCACCTACCGCGATGTTACGGACTATGAACCCTGGATGGACTCCGCCACCCTGATGCTCGACCGTCGCGAATACGGATGTTGCGAACATGTGGTGGGCAACGATGTCGCCGTGCTCGACGTCCGCAAGACCGAAGTGGTGAAGGCCCCCGTGGAGATTGTGCCCCAGATGGTTTATGTCCGTCCTGAGGCCGAGGCCCGGAAGAGCCGTCAGATTGAGGGAACGGCCTACATCGACTTCCCTGTCAACCGCACCGAAATCAACCCCACATACCGCCGCAACGAGGTGGAACTTGCCAAAATCCGTGCCACCATCGATTCGGTACGCTACGACAACGACATCACCATCAACCAGGTATGGCTCAAGGGCTATGCTTCGCCCGAGAGTCCCTACAACCACAACCGCGACCTCGCTATTGGCCGCACACAGGCACTCAAGGACTACATCCAGCGTTTCTACCGCTTCAGTCCCGGTGTCATCTCCACCGACTTTGAGCCTGAGGATTGGGCCGGACTCCGCCGTTTCGTCGAAGGTTCCGATATGCAGAACCGCAGCCAGTTGCTCGCCATCATCGACAGCGACCGCGATCCCGACACCCGCGAATGGATTTTGAAGACCTCCTATCCCAAGGACTATCAGTTCCTCTTCCAGGAGTGCTATCCTGCCCTCCGCCATACTGACTACCGCATCTCCTACACCATCCGCGGTTACGACAATTTGGATGAAATCCGTGCCGTGCTGGCAAAGCGTCCGCAGAACCTCAGTTTGAACGAGTTCTATTTGGTGGCACAGCAGCTGGAGCCTGGCAGCGAGGCCTTTGCCGATATCTTCGAAACCGCTGTACGGATGTATCCCGACGACCCCGTGGCCAATCTCAATGCCGCCAGTGTAGCCCTCCGACGTGGCGAGCTTCAGCGTGCCGAACGCCATTTGGCAAAGGCCGGCGACAGCCCCGAGGCGGTTTACGACCGCGGAGTGTTGGCCTTCAAACTCGGTGACGAGGAGTCTGCCGTGGCATTGTTCCAGGCTGCTGCCGACCGCGGTCTTGAGGCTGCGAAGGACATGCTGCGCCAGATGCAGCGTTGACCCCCTCTGCCATGATTCCGGGTGTCTGTCTGTATTTGTGCAGGCACTCCTTCAGCTCTTCACTCTTTCGGGCGAAGTATAATTCAGGTATTCGTGCCACCGACATGGTGGCGAAGGTAAATTACTCCCCCTCATCCTTTACGTTTCCGGCCTCGCTCTGTGTGACTGCCGGAAGTTGATCCTCCCCTTGAATTCCACGCCGGAGAGGGGAGAGGCCCCTTGGGGTCTCTTTCCTTACCAATCCTTTTTCCGAAGCACGTTTTGCGTGCATCGCCAATTGTCGGCTGTAAGGTTTCCTGTTTTCACGCCACCAGGACTTCCTTTGCCCGACTTGTTTGTCTCACCCTTAAAATCTTTTTGAAACAGAAAACAAAACCTTAATCACTCAATTTTTTTATGAAAGGGAAATATTTGTTCTTTGCAGGTCTTGCATGCACAGTGTTTGCGGCCTGCTCCAGCGACGAGAACGTCACCGACGGCGCTCTCGATGCCAACACCGACCAGGCGTATGTGGCCATATCGCTCAACAACGCCACAGGTGGTATGGACGGCCGTGGCACTGACGGCGGCCTCCAGTATGGTGTTGCCGATGAAAATGCGGTAAGCACTGCCGAATTCTACTTCTACAATGCCGACGGTGCCTTCAACCAGTATGTGTCCAAGCCCCTGACATGGACCGCCAACACAGGTAATCCCGTAGGAAACGTCGAGAAGTTCTCCAACGCCACCGTTGTCCTCCAGAATCTGGCTAAGGTGGGCAAGCCCAAGTATGTGGTTTGCGTCCTCAACGGTGCCGCCGGTGCTTATAAGGACAAGACCCTTGCCGAGCTGAAGGCCGCGCTTTCCACAAGCTACCTCAACGGTAATAATTTCATCATGACGAACTCCACCTACAACAATTCGGACGCGACCTCGCAGTACTTCGCCACGGTGATGAACAACAACAACTTCCTCAAGGAAAAGCCTACAGAGCAGGAGCTGACCAACGACAACGCCGTGCAGATTTACGTGGAACGTCTGGCTTCGAAGGTGACCGTTAACACAACCCTTACACTCTCCGGAACCTCTAACAACGAGCTCACCATCGGCACGTACGATGTGGATGGTGAGGAAAAGGAACTCACGATCAAGGTGCTCGGATGGGGCCTCAACGCCCTGAACAAGAACGAGTATGTCGAGAAGCATGTTCCCACATGGACCACCAATCTCGGCTTTACTTGGGATGCCAAGGACCTCTACCGCAGTTACTGGGCATGCTCGCCCAACTACGGCGGCGGAACCTATCCTACGTCGTTCGCCAATGTGGTTGATGCAAGCAATTCCACAGATAAACAGACAGTTACCAATGCCGATGCCTACAGCCTCCAGTATGTAAGCTGGAATAACCTCGGAAACAGCCTCGGAAGTGCGGCCTACTGCATGGAGAACACCAACACTGCAGATGAGCTCAAGAGCGGCAACTTCAAGGCCAAAGTCACCCACGTGCTCCTCAAGGCCCAGACGGTCGGTGGCGAGGACCTCATCCGTTACGACGGTCGTCTCTACACCGAGCAGAACTTCCTCAACCGCATCCTCAGCCAGCTCAACATGCCCCTCTATACCCTGTCTGGCAGCGAATACACCCAGATTGCCACTTCCGACCTTGCCGTGGTGAATACCTACGACGGTACCGTGGATATGGCACTCACTGCGGAAGCTGCTGCCAAGACCTGGTATGTAAAGAACGGTGCGGAATATACCGCTTGCGATGTAGCAACCATCAATGCCAAGTTCGATGCCCTCGAAATCAAGGCCGATTACTACAAGAACGGCATGATGTACTATTGCGTGCCCATTGAGCACCTCCGTGGTGGAAAGGTTACTTATAATGATGACCTTAGCGTTAAGGTCGACGAAGCCGACTATGGTGTGGTCCGCAACCATCACTATGTCCTCAGCATCAACAAGATTCAAAACCTCGGTACCGCTGTCTACAATCCCGATGAGCAGATTATTCCCGTCGTGGAATCGCCCACTTACTATGTAGGTGCTAAGGTGAACATCCTCTCCTGGAAGGTGGTGAACCAGAGTGTAGAACTCTAAGCATCCCCGATTTCTGTCTTTCCGGACACGACCGTAGGCGGACTCCTTCTGCCTGCGGTACGGTCCCGTCATTCCTTATGCCGGCAGGGTGGGAGAGTACGCCACACTTCGGTGCTCTCCCTCCTCCTGCCCTCTTACAATCCGTCCGTCTGCCGGAGCATCTCCGTCGGCCGAGGGGCGTAAAACACGTCTATTTCTTTTTTTACAGAGTAAGGTGAAACATCAGTTATCAGTGCATTGTTTCAGACATCTTTCCTTCAGGTTTGCTGCCATTGCCGCCGTATGGGCTGTGGTATGGGCTGTCTTTCCGTCGTGCGACAGTTTCATCTACGACGATGAGGGCGACTGCTCCGTACACTATCGCGTCAGGTTCCGCTACGACATGAACATGAAGTACGCCGACGCTTTTGCCCACGAGGTCAGCACCGTGACGCTCTGGCTCCTCGACTCCGGGGGGAACATCGTCCATGAGCAGACCGAATCCGGCGAGGCGCTTGCTGCCGAAGACTATGCGATGGAGGTGGATGTGGAGCCCGGCACCTACAACCTCCTTGTATGGTGCGGCACTGCCGACCGGGGTTCCTTCAGCGTGGCCCCCGCACTGAAGGGTACAGGCCTCACCTGCAGGCTCGCCACCCATCGTGCCGCCAACGGTTCGGCGTTCATCGACACCGACATCGACCGCCTCTTCCACGGATACCTCCCCGCGCAGGTGTTCCCCGACACCGAGGGCACCCACATCTACACCGTCCCCCTGGTGAAGAACACGAACAGCGTGCGCGTGGTGTTGCAGCATCTTTCGGGCGAGAAGGTCGACAAGGACAAGTTCCTCTTCACCGTCACCGACGACAATGGCTATATGGATTGGGACAACTCCCTCATCCCCGATGCCGACATCACCTACTATGCCTGGCGCACCGATGCCGGCGAGGCGGTGTTCGAAGGTTCCGATGCCGGTCAGACGTCCTCTGTAGCGTTCAGTGCCGCTGTGGCCGAGTTCACCGTGGCACGTCTTGTCAAGGGCCACCAGCCACGGCTCACCGTCACCGACATCGTCAAGGGGCGCAAGGTCTTCTCCATCCCCCTCATCGACTATGCCCTCCTTGTCAAGGGGTACTACAACCGGACCATGGACGACCAGGAATACCTCGACCGTCAGGATGAGTACAACATGACCTTCTTCCTCGATGAGGACGACCGCTGGGTCGACTCCTTCATCTATATCAATTCCTGGAAGGTGGTGCTCCAGGACAGCGACCTCGACTGAATCTCCTCCAACTGAATCTCCTTTAATAATTATAGCCCCCCTAACCCTTAAGGTGCGTTTGCGCACCGTCAGCACGATTTTCCATGACTTTTTTCGGAAAACACCGCCCCCTTGTCGCCTTCGCCGTGTGGCTCCTCGTTGCCATGCTGGCGCTGTCGTCGTGCATTATGGACGACGGCTCGGGCGATGTGGCACCCGACACCGATGCCAGGGTGCAGGTGGGGCTGCACATCTCGCTCGGCACACCGGCGGGAGCGGCAAAGGTGCCGGCGGGCAACTATGACGATGCCACCGCCACCGCCTACGAGAACTTCATCGACATCGAGAACGGCGGATACCGTGTCCTCTTCTTCGATATGGACAACCGCTACCTCGCCACCTTCGAGCCGCAGAAGTTCACCGCCCTCGGCTCCGACCGCCTTACCTCCAAAACCTACGAGGTGACGGGTAAGGTCGATGCCGATATGCCGTCAAACTTCAAGGTGGTGGTCCTTGCCAACTGGCCGTCTTATCCCCAGAACCTTGTCCGCGGTGTCACCACCGTGGCCGACATCTGCAGCGCCGACAACGCCCGCTTCAGTTACCATAGCATCTACCAGCTGTCGCCCTCCGAACTCATCCCTATGTATGGCATCAAGGAGTGTAAGAATGTCACCCTGCGCGACAAGATTATCGTACCCCTCGGCACCGTCCATCTCCTGCGCGCCATGGCCAAGGTGGAGGTGCTGGGCACCGAAGGTCCCTGGACCATCGAAGAGGTGAAACTCCACAACTACAACGGCTTCGGATATTGCGCTCCTGCCGACGTCTTCAACGAGGCCGACTATGTACGTTACGACTATGCCCTCGACTTCAACACGAACATCCACATCCCCACGGGGGCCTTCATGCAGTCGGCACTCTCGCTTGGGGAGGTGGCATCCGGGCATTTTGTCATCTACGTTCCCGAATACCAGAATACCCTCAACGGCATTGGCATCGGCAACAAGGCCACCCTCGGCATACGCTTCAAGGAACGCACCGACAAGGAGTATGCCGTAGACTTCAAATACTATCAAAGCCCCTCGGCCGATGTAGCTCAAGGCACGCCCTTCGACATCCGCCGCAACTACGACTACCGTTTCGTTGTCAACAAACTCGAAGAGGAGGCGGAACTGAATCTCAACGTCGATGTCCTGCCTTACAACCAGTACGACCTCTATCCCGAGTTCGGACAGTGACGCGCGGTGGCGGACTTTCTTCCGCTTCCCTGCTTTCCCCTTTTCATTATAGAAAGTCCTTATATATAGCCTTCTCCGCGTCATCCGTGGACATCCGCGATAGTCCGTGTGAACATATAATTCTCCGCGTCGTCCGTGGTCATCCTTGATAGCCCGTGTGAACATAAAATTCTCCGTGTCATCCGTGGTCACCCGCGATAGTCCGTGTGATAATATATATAGAAAAGTCCTTGAACGCCCCTATAGACATGAAACACATCACGACATCCCTTTGCCTCGTTTTGCTGGCGCTCCTTTCCGCGCTGGCAGTGTCGTGTATAACCGAAGATATTGTTGATGACGTCACCGTTGGCGAAGGTCAGTGCACCGTCACCCTCGGCGTCACCTACACCCCTCCTGTTGCCGCCTCGCTCCAGAGTTCGCGCAGCGTCAAGGGCGATGCCATCCGCACCATCCACAACATCTTTGTCGTATGGTACAAGCCCGACGGCACCTATGCCGGCAGCCGCTATTTCACGGCTGGAGGTTCCGATATCACCGTCACCGACCAGGACCGCGGCACCGACGGAGAGACCGTCACGCAGCACGCCGAGCTCAAGTGCAACATCCCCTACGGCACCTACCGCATATATGCTGCCGTGAACATGGGCGATATGACGCAGCGCGCCGACATCCGCATGGAGCGCGACTTCAAGGCCATACAGCTGACGTGGAACCCCAATGATGTGGCGGCAAACTGCCAGATGTCGGGATATTTCGCCACATCCTCCGATACCCAGTATGCCTATGGCGATGCCCCCGACGTTCACCATCAACCGCAACAACATGGCCCTGCATGCCTGGGTGCGCCGTGCAGCATCGAAGGTGACGGTGGCTTTCGACGCCCAGAATCTCAACGAGAACATCTATATCTATATTGAAAAGGCGCAGCTGAAGGACATTCCGGCATCCTGTCCGCTGGTCAACCCCAATACGCCCATGACCCCCGAGGCCCTCATTGCCGATGGCGATACCATCGACTACCGCCGTGGCACAGGAGGCTCCGGGCAGGACGGTGACTACCGAGGATGGCTCCGGCTCTCGAAGGGTACCGGGTCAAACTATTATGGCAACCATGCCAACGATGCCCCCTCGCTCTTCTTTTACGAGAATATGCAGGGTATGGGTGTTGACAAGCACGTTTACAAGAATTTCGAAAGCAAGGACAACAAGCCTTATGGCACTTATCTGGAGGTGACGGGATATTATGTCAACAACGGTCCCACACCTTCGAGTGGTAGGATTATCTACCGGTGCATGCTCGGCAGGAATATGACCGACGACTTCAATGCCGAACGCAATGCCCACTACAAGGTGACGCTGAAATTCAAGAACGATGCCAACGACCCTGACTGGCATATTGTTTACGAAAACAAGCCGCAGGACCTCGAGGTGCAGATTCCTACACCCATGTATATTTCCTATTTGCCGAACCAGGTGCTGGACATCCCCATTTCCATAAACTACAACACAGACCTCAGCGTCACCGTCACCAAAGTCACAGCGCAGATTGTCACCAACCATTGGGGCTACGATGACCACAAATACAACGGTGTGATGCCGGATCCAAAATACGGCTTTCTCTCCCTTCAACTGAACAATGTGACATCGTCGACGGCATACCTTGGTGCGAAGGATTTCACCTCCTTTACCCAGAACAGCGATGGCGTCAGCCTTACCGTCCCCGTCTACACCCGTCCGCTCACCATCGAGAAGAGTTTTTCGGGTGCAAACATCTGGGTGGGCCGCCAGCGTTATGCCCAGGTGATGGTCACCGCCACCTTCTCCGATGGTTCTACGCGGAGCAAGACGGTCGACGTCATCCAGGTGCGCCGTCTCATCAACCCCACGGGAGTATGGCGTAGCGGTTCGTCGCAGAAACCCTTCCGCGTGACGCTCCAGGAAACCCACTCCGACGCCTTCTTCCCGAAGGACTATGCCGACCTTGTCTCCGAAGGTCCTTGGAAAGCCACCATCGTCAAGGGCAGCGACTGGGTGCAGATCAAGAGCCGCGACTCGCAGACGTGGGGCAACACCGACGTGGTGGGAGGTACAGGTTCTGTCGTCGACTTCGACTACCGGCCGGGTTCCACAACCGACACACCGAGGTTCGGACTCATCAAGGTCACCTACCACAACAACACCTGTGTCCACATGATTCTCGTCAGCCAGGGCATGGGCACCGTCGCCATCGCCGGCAACAAATGGCACATGTCGAACGTCAAATATGCCGGTGTCGACGAGGCGACACCCCTCTTCGAAGGCTCCATGTTCAAGTTCGGCACCTCCAGCGTGGCCTATAAGTCGTTGAACAACTTGAAGGCGGGATACGGATTCCCCACCCACGCCACGGAAGCCTCCGATGCCAACCTTGACCGCAAATACGAATGCTACGACCTTGATGGCGGAACCTGTGAAAAAACGTTCCGCGAAGTGGGGATTGACGTCGATGGCTTCAACAGCATTACCATGACAGAGAACGGTGCGTACCGTGTGGCGAGCTTCGAAGACTGGGAAACGCTCACCGATGCCGCGGCCTTCGACCGCTACTACGGCATCCTCTATGGCGATGAGTGCGACCATACCGTCACCTCCACCGACGCGGCAGCATATACCTATGACGGCGACGAGAAAGGCATGCTCGGATGCTTCGTCTACGAAAAGAGCAGTGGCAACCACCTTTTCTTCCCTATGGGAAACACCGGAAACGGACGCCGTCAATACTACGACTGTTTCAATGACGCTTCTTACGGACAGGCGGTTCACACCTTCTGGGGCGACCTGAAATATGCTGACCGTACGCAGGAGATGCACCCTAACCATGCCAAACTGGTTCCCTGCTATTACAACCTTTGGGAATCGCCCGGAGCCGTATACTGGTATGGGACGCGGCACTCCCTGATCAGTGGCACTCCGGCGGCAAATTCAAGCGACTGGCGCTATGGTTTCGACATCAACTTCATGACCTATGGTTTCACGTCCTACACCACGAACCATGTCTATGAAAGCCGTACCTTAGGAGGGAAGACGGTTTCGAATTCCGATGCCTGCTTCCTCCGCAGAATCACCAACTGATACCGGACTATGAAAAGGAAGTGGAAAAGGTTTTCCGCCCGGCTGCTGCTTGCAGTGCTGCTGGCGGTGCTCGGCTCCCCCGGCATTTCCGCCCAGGAACTTCCCCTCCCCGCCGTGCCCGACACCTTGGTGCGGCCGCAGGAGCGTGCGGCGTACATCATGAGTCATTTCTGGGACGCCTTCGATTTTTCCGACACCCTCCGGAGCTGTAGCCGTCCGTTTATGGAGCAGCAGCTCGTCAACTTCCTCTCGTTGCTCCCCCATGCCGTCTCCGATGCCGCTGCCTGCGCCTTCGACAGCCTCTATGCCCGTGCCTCCGCCGCCCCCTGTGCCCTGACGCTGACCGACGATTTGCTGCGCATCTATCTCGACGGTGAAGGTTCGCCGGTACGTTCCGAGGCCGGTTACGCCATGGCCCTCCGTGCCCATCTGCGCTACCTATGCGCCCAGGGATTCGACACCACGACCGTTTCCTCCCGTCTGCGCGAAGTCACCGGCAATGCAGTAGGTACCCAGGCACCCGACTTTGCCTTCCGTACGGCCGACGGCGCATTGCAGCGTCTCCACGGTCTGCAGGCTCCCAGGCTCCTCCTCTTCTTCTTCAGTGCCGACTGCGACCATTGCCGGCAGCAACTCGAAGCCCTCCGTGCTTCCGAACCCCTTGGCCGGGCGGTCAGTGAAGGGGCATTGCAGGTGTTGGCGGTCTGTCTCAACGATGAGGCGGAGTTGCAGCAGCAGGCACGCGATATGCTCCCCCCGTCGTGGATGGCGGCGTTCCCCCTTCCCCGGTTTTTCGAAAACCCCGGCTACAGCTTCCGCCATCTGCCCCTTGTGCTCCTCCTCGACGAGGCAAAGCGGGTGGTGGGCCGTAACCCTGCTATAACCGACATTGCATGTATGCTGCCCTGAGTTTGGGCCGCATGCTGCATCCCCCAGTTTTCCACAACCGTGAGCTTTGTTATCGAGTTGGTCAGACCTGTGGAAAATAACTTTGATGAAACCGACGTGGGCTTCTGCGGGCTTTGGTGCTGGATGTGAATCTCCAAGTGCCATTGCCCGCTTTCTTTGTGCTTTGGGGGAGGGGAATCTCTCCTGAAGAAACGTTGGATTCGGCTTGTTGTGAGGGACGACAGCAGGATGGCTGTTTCGGACAGCAAGAAATTGCCCACTGATTGTCGGCATTACTGCTGAAAATCAGTGGGCTTGTCCCATCCCATGATAGAATCATTTGCTGACATTCCATGGGAAGGTGTAGGTTGCATCTTTTATTTTGACGTAAGGTAGGTTCTATCAATTAGTTTGTGATGTGTTCGCGGCTAGCGTGCCGTAGGTTTTTGGTCTTCATGAGGGAGCGTAGCGGGCTACGTGACCGAATGAAAACCAAAAGATATGGTGCGAGAGGCGTGGAGGCATCCAAGTAAAACATGAACACTGACTTCCCTTGAAAACTAATTTATACAAATTTCGCAAGTTATATATTTTCACACGGACAATCGCGGATGTCCACGGACGGCGCGGAGGATTATATCATCACACGGACAATCGCGGATGCCCACGGACGTCGCGGAGGATTATATCATCACACGGACAATCGCGGATGCCCACGGACGGCGCGGAGGATTATATCATCACACGGACAATCACGGATGCCCACGGACGACACGGAGGATCATATTATACAATTTTCGCATGCCCACATGGGTTTCTCGAGAACGCCCCAAAGGGGCATGAGGAGCCTAGCCCAGGGCAAACGGAGCCGAAGGCGGAGTGGCACCCTGGGTAAAAAGCCGCATGGTCCGCGCCCTACAGGGGCAAGAGGAAACATTAGCAAAAGTAATTTCCAAAGTTCCCTGCTGCCCCGTTGCCTTTCCCTTCGGCCGGCGACGTGTTGCCCCGTTGCCTTTCCCTTCGGCCGGCGACCTTCGGTTCGGGGCGTTCCCTTCCTCCGTGGACATCCGCGATTGTCCGTGTGAAAATATGATGCATTACTTTTAGCAAAAATAACTTGCGAAAACTTGAGAAGTCTTCATGATTTCTTGTCTTTTCTGAGTTTGCTTTATTATCCCACCCCTCTATTCTAAATATCGGGCAGGTTGATCGAGAAAGTCAAAAATGTTAACAAACATAATTCCGTTTTCGTCCACCATTGTGGGTTGTAGCGGCCCGGTGATTACGATGCGTCTGAAACTGTCTGTCAGTCGTTTGAGAGAATTTATTTCCTGGCGCACCTTGTCTGCGTTGCCCATTTCATAAGCTGATTGAATA
>SFJN01000227.1 GCA_004555055.1 Bacteroidales bacterium
GAAGCCACAGCGGGCTATGTAAGTGTTTAAAGGATAGAAATATACAATGATTGTGCAAGGTGAGAGCAGAGTGAAAACTTGTTTTCGACTATGCCGAACGTTTCCGTAAGCGAGGGCAGAGGTTGAGTTTACTCAAACTATGCCGAGCGTGGAAACGAAGGTAATACCAACCGCAGCCAATCATGGGCAAGTCCAAGCGAGAGTATGAAAAGTGGCCAAGCGATGGAGCAGCGAGTGGAGAGGCTGAACCGACGACAAACCGAGAGCCATCCAGTTTACTTGAATGGCCGAGGTGCGAAGGAGGAAGGCGAAGCCAATTACTCAGACTATCCCGAGTCGCGAGAGAGCAAGGCGAAGCCAAGCATAAGAACACTTTCTAAATGAACATAAAACTAATTTATAGAACATCCCTTACCTCATATTCATAGAAAGAAAGAGCAGCCGGGGCGCATTGCCGCTTCGGCTTTACTTTGCTGCCAGCAAGGAGCATGCGTTGCAAAATTACCTACAGCAATCGGATTCCGCAAACTTTTCAACTCCACAAAAGCATTTCTTCTGCATTTTCATTCTGCAATCTGCTTCTTGGAGTACGTATTGTCACCGTTTTTATAGGTGATTATGCGGAATCCTGCCCTTGCCATTCCTTGGGGTATCTTCTGTCCGTGGGCATTGTATGCCGTTATCTCTCCGGGCTGCTCACTCACCGCAGTGGAGACGGCTGTGATTTGCGCGTAATTGATATCCTTCAGCCACTGGGCTGTCATGCTATGGCAGGAAGAAACCTGCGACGAACGAATCCAAAGGTTGGGTTCAAGGAAAAGGCCTTCAGGAACAAGGCGTTTGGCATCTGCCACCACGCCGCTTATGCCGCTGCCTGCACTCGAGACAATCAGTCCGATGTGCTTGCCTGCCATCTCCTTGCCATGCTGGAAAAGGAAGGTCTGGAGCGGAGCGGCCATCTGGCTCCACCACAGCGGAGCAGCCACGATGACCATGTCGTAGTCTGCCAGGTTGACCTCCACAGGGTCGATGGCGGGATAGGATGCGGCATCATCGGGACGGTTGCGGATGGCGGAGATCAACGCACTGCCCACAGCATAGTTGTCGGCCGCATAGTCAAGGCCTTTTTCTGCCGGTTCTATGCGTACCACGTCGGCATCAATCTGCGTGGCCAGGTCGCTGACAATGGTATGCACGTTGTTCGTGAAACTGTAATACACCACCAAGGTCCTGGCGTTGGTGCAACTGGTGGTAAGCATTATTGCCATAATCAAAAAAAGTTTTGCTTTCATTGTTTAATCGTTTAAAGAGTAATCAACAGAACACCCCTTAAGGCATTAAGGATTCATACGCTTCGTCACTAACCGGCTCGAGCCACTCGTTGGAAGTGTGCTCGCCTTCAACCTCAAAGGCCAAATGGGCAAACCAACTGTCGACGGCGGCTCCGTGCCAGTGCTTCACGCCGGCAGGAATGTGGATGACCGTGCCGGGAAGGATCTCCTGTGCCGGCTTCCCCTCTTCCTGATACCAGCCTCGGCCTGCCACTCCGATGAGCATCTGCCCGCCCCCTTTGGTGGCATGATGGATGTGCCAGTTGTTGCGACATCCGGGCTCAAAAGTGACGTTGGCAATGGGCACTTGCTCGTTGGAGATTCGCGTAAGATAGCTGTTTCCCTTGAAATACTTGGCGTAAGCGGTGTTAGGCTCTCCGATAGGGAAAATCATCTCTTGCTGGAAACGGGCCATATCATCTGCTGCCGATGCGTCTTCCGCCCACACGTCCTTGGCCTGCCGGAATGCAGCCCATGCCTTGGGCCATCCGGCATAGAAGGCAATGTGGGTGATGATTTCTGAGATTTCGGTGCGGGTGATGCCATTCTTCTTCGCCTCCTGCAAATGGTAGGTGAGCGAAGCGTCGGTCATTCCCTGACTGATGAGTGAGGTGAGGGTGACAAGACTGCGGTCGCGAAGGCTGAGCAGGTCGTTGCGGCTCCAAACCTCGCCAAAGAGGATATCATCGTTGAGGTGGGCAAACTCGGGGGCAAACTCGCCAAGCTGGGCACGGCCTGCCGTCTGTAATATTTTTTTCTGGGCCATAATGTTGAAATGGATTGCTGCAAACAGCGCAAATACTATTAACCTTATCATAAATACTCGTCATAAGTTATCCCTCAGGAATGCCACCATCTCGGCAAAAGGTATGACCGACATGTTGTCGTAGAGGTCGCAATGTACGGCACCGGGCACAATCAGCAGGCGTTTGTTGCTGCCCTTGAGGCGCTTGAAGGTGTCTTCGCTGAAATAGCGCGAGTGGGCCTTTTCGCCATGGACCAGCATCACCGCACGCTCTATCTCGTCAGCATAGGCAAGTATCGGAGCATTGAGGAAGGCGAGGCTCGAGGTCAGATTCCAGCCCTGTCCCGAATTGATGGAACGGGGGTGGAAACCGCGCGGGGTCTTGTAATAGTCGTAGTAGTCTTTCATGAACTGTGGTGCGTCGGCAGCTGGCTCAGGGTTCATAACAGAGCGTTTGTAGGTGCCGTTCTTGATGTCTTCTGTGCGTTGTGCATTCAGTGCCCTGCGCATCTGCTGACGTTTGGCGGCATCGTCGGCCTCATCGTAATATCCGTTGGCGGTGCAACGGCTGATGTCATACATCGTGACAGCAATGGTAGCCTTGATACGGGTGTCTATGGCTGCGGCGTTGACGGCAAAACCTCCAAAGCCGCAGATGCCTATAATCCCTATCTTATCGGCCTCCACATCCCCGCGGGTAATGAGATAATCAACCGCTGCAGAGAAGTCCTCGGTATTGATGTCGGGAGAGGCAAGGTTGCGCGGATGTCCGCCACTCTCGCCCGTAAACGAGGGGTCGAAGGCGAGCGTCACGAAGCCTTCTTCGGCCAGCCGCTGGGCGTAAAGTCCTGACGACTGTTCCTTCACAGCCCCGAAAGGTCCGCTGACAGCCAGTGCCGGCAATGCTCCGTTTCGGTCTTTAGGCCTATAAAGGTCGGCGGCAAGCGTGATGCCGAATCGGTTCACGAAGATGACCTTCTCGTGCTCCACCTTGTCGCTCTTGGGAAAAGTCTTGTCCCAGTCTTCAACTAACTGCAGAATCTCTTTTTCTGCCACCTTGTTCTGCACACCCTGTGCATGAACATTTGTCGTAAGCGTCAATGTCATCGCCATAATTCCTATGATTATTTTCTTCATATACATATTGATTGCTGTTTCCGGCTGCAAAATTAGGCAGAATACCTGCAAGGCACGATACCCGGAATTCGGGAAGAATTACCCTCATTTGGGGATTTGCAATGACCATGTTTTTTGAG
>SFJN01000228.1 GCA_004555055.1 Bacteroidales bacterium
GCGCTACGGCCGCTGGGCGCTCTTGGCTGACCTGCAACAGGTGTGCGGCCTCTACACCGCCGTGGGGCAGCAGGAACGGCAGGAGCATTTCACTCTGCTTGATGCCCAACTGCAATACGCACTCTCGCCCATGGTGCACCTGTGGGTGAGGGGAGACAATCTGCTGGCACAGCGCTACGAGATAAATGCAGGCTTTCCCATGCCTAAGGCCACCTTTATGGCCGGCTTCGATGTGGAGTTCTGAGCTTTTGAACGTTCCTGGCAGCGTCCTCCTTGTTTCGGAAAAATGGTATGGGCGGAAATGGGGGCCAGACTTTCCTTGAAAACGCACTGCACTGCGATGGTAGATGCACCGTACTGCGATGACTGGTGCAGCACGCTGTGATGGCCTATGCACCGCACTGCGTTTCCCGTCCTGTCACGGCACAGTATGCCGGCCATTCTTCTGTATGGAACCATTTGGCCTGCTTCCCGGTTTCGTGAAGCACATCGTGGTAAAGGCGGTATTGTTTTCCGTGGCATCATGAAGTGCATTCGGGGGAAGCCGAATGCAGGTTACATGCCCCCGCGAACTTTATTTGAGAGAAAAACTGGGCAGGTTTTGCACCATTGCGCACTCCGTCCGGGAAAGTGAGTAAGCGAATCCCGATGCCCTGCGAATCCCGTTTGTATGAATACGAGAAGCCTGCCACGTATAATCCGCAAAACGAAATGTTCCTGAAAAATTAAACGACGCGTTCCGCTTTGCAAAACGAAATGTTACTTTTTCGGGTTCCCTCCCCACAACGAAAAAACGCCTCAGATTTCTCTGGGGCGTTTCCTTTTTCTCCATGTTGTTTCAAACGTTCAAATCAAACTTCACATTCTCGTCGCCATCAAGCAGCTGGCGTGTGCGTTCCTGGTTGTTCTCGTATATGTGTACGTTGCCAAGGTTCAGCGTTATGCTTTTCAGAGGCAAATCTATCTGCCGAGCCATGAGGTAGAGATGGTAAATATCAGCCGGCAAGCCAAGGTTCGCATCGCTACTTCGCTGGTATGCTGACAGTACCAGTTCCCCGTCGTCTATCTGGAACTGCACGAGACTCAGGCATGGGGCTTGGTTGCTCTCTGCACCAGTCTCACCGAGGAACAGTACATAGTTCTTGCTGTTGCGCTTCTCGCGGTTTATCTTCGCAATGAGTGGGGGCAGTTTCTCAAAGTAGGTCGGGTAACTGTTCACCAGGACAGAACCACAATAGTCCCACCAGTTGATGCCCACGTCGCGGTATCGTTCCACGTTCCGCTCACCCTGCATAAATAGTTGCAGTTCATTCTTCAGTTTCTTTCTGGCTATGCCGTGACTCTCGAATATATCGAGCAGGTCGGCAGGGGTCAATGACAACTGCTCATTGAGCAGGTAGCGGATATTTCCTTTCTTGTTCGTCTGGGTCTTTCCTTTCTCCAGAACCTTGCCCAGTATCTGGTAGTATTTGTTCATCGTTCAAACGGTATTAGAATGTTGTTTAAGCGGCTTTCGTATATAGCATGATGTCCGTGTAGGACGCGCTGTAATTCATGTGGGCATTGAACTCACGACGCTGGCAGTTCTCAAACGGGTTGCCCAGTTCCGGATGCTTACCCATCCAGTCGCACAGTTCAACGATAGAAGACTTGTTAGAGGTGAAATAGATAAAGCGGTGTCCGGCAAGCACCGTCAGCACATCGAGGTAGTCTGACAATTTCCAGTACATCTTGTATGTCTTGCTGTCCGTGCTCAAATACGGAGGGTCAACCAGGAACACCACACCTGGCACGTCCTTGTACTGCTCAAACACCTCCCTGTAGTCGCAGGAGGTAATGGTCAGCCCGTCGAGGTAGTCCAAACACGGCTCATAGTCGCTCGTCCTTATATTATTATATAGAGTCTCCTTCTCCAGATCCGAAAACTCGGTGGCGTACTTCATAGAGAACATAATCGACGAGGACAGCGTGATATAGTCGATATAGCCGTAGTCGTGTAGGTATTTGCGGACGCAGGACAGCACACGTTCCTTTGTCTCCCCCAATATGGGCTTGTGGCGTGGCACATCCACAATCTCCCTCAGTTCTGCCAGCAGCGCATTGGTGACAGGCAGGGCTTCAAGCCGCTGACGATAGCCGTCAAAGTCGTTATATACTACGGTGGAATGCGGTTTCTGGCACTTGGCTATGTGAGATAACAAGCCAGAGCCGCCGAACAAGTCCACGAATGTCGTACCGTCAGGGAACTGCTGGAGCACCTTGATGTACTCCTTGGCAAACATACGCTTCTGTCCCTGAAAAGGAAGCGGTGCCGATAGATATTGCTTTCTCATTGTCTCGCTAATTATATCACCGCAAAGGTACGGTCATTCAGCGAGACAAAAGAACGTTCAAAGCAAATCACACTGCACCAATCGTGCAGTGCCTTCCGAACCGCTTAATCAGGTCATACACCTTGCGCTCGCACACATGGTATCGATCGTGGAGCACCGACACGATATAAGTCATCTTGGCCCCAGCCTCGTGCATGCGTTTGTAGTCCTCATATAGTGCCAGATACTGGCAGTCTTCAAGCCTGAAACCTGCCGAATTTAGCCTGTCAATTGGTTCCTTACTCAATTTTATTATCTCGTAGTAGGTCATTTTCAAATAATTTTTGTACCTTTGTACCGCCAATCATTTATTCGCATAAAAACCCGCATAGAGCGGCAAAGGGCATACGGCCCCCAGCTGCGCTCTATACGGGTTGCGTTGTTAATAAATGATTGGCGTCTATATTAACAGGCTGGGGGCTTTTTTATGCCCACCCCCAAGGGCTTTCCTTCAGAGTTTATTCATCCCGATAGTCTTCCGGGTTGAACGCATCCTTCTTCTGCCATCCGGCATCCAGCGTGTCCTGGATAAAACGCATGGCCTTCGCATAGAAGTCAGCCAGTTCCTCCAGTCTTTCAAACACCCGATACTTCGGCTGCTCGTCTGTACCGAACTTGAACTTCACAGGAAGCGTCATACCATTCGACTGTACGGCGAGGTCGTAGGCTGCCTTGTAGTTAAACTGGTTCTCAGGGGACAGCCACACATGGTCGCCCTCATACTCGAAGCCGGACAGGATGGTCTGGTCGGTCTGCTGATTGTACCAGCCAATGACAGCGGCCTTTATTTCCTCGTCAGTCGGCTTGTGGGCGAACTCCGCCTCCATGTAGTCGGCAGATCCGTCCTCATGTTCCTGCACGTCCCAGCGGACGCGCCACTTGTTTCTTGCCGGGCTGACGCATTCAATCAGTTTTACACCGGCGGTTCCTTCTGTCCTTTGCATTGTCTCTAAGTGAAAA
>SFJN01000229.1 GCA_004555055.1 Bacteroidales bacterium
GTCTTCTGATCTCTTCTTCTGTGGTTGCATATTGCTCCAATTCTTGAAGAAGGCTGTCTATCTGACTCCTGAACTTCTGGTATTCGTTTTCATTATGGGTTGTAATGACCTTGTCGAATAGAGTATGTGTCACCTCTTTACCAAACTGCCTGCCATCATTCAGACAAGTCATATACTGAATTGAGGCGCCACCATTGGCAGGTTTGTCCAAACCTTCATTCAATGAAGAAACGAACTGATCAAGGTTTCTTCTGGAAATGCGTGTTGCAACTTCGCAGATATCCCAAATCAACTGGGCATATTTTAACTCCGTGCTGTCCTTTACAATGAAGAAAGAATTGCCCTTTTCCATAGCTACAAAATTCGGAGCATCACCACCCAGTCTCACGGCAAAAAATCCAGTAGTTTTTTCGGAGCATCACCACCCAAAAATGCTAAAAACCTTATAAAAATTGCGCGCGCAAGGACGTCGGCCGCCTCACTTTTCGGAGCATTACCACCCAGGCGCGGGCAAGAGGGGCAAAAGGGCGCCCGGCGCCCCTCCGTTTCGGAGCATATGCACCCACTTTTGTAAGGCATATCGCTGAGGTTCAATGCTTTTCGGAGCATAGCCACCCACTTGTTTGTTAATTTTGCAGCTCAACCACAAAATGAGCGAGCCATGGCAGGTAAATGCAAAGAAATGAACAAGATCAAACAAGCGTTGCGTCTCCATCTGGATGGAGAATCGAATCGGTCTATAGGCCGGAAACTGGACTTGTACAAGGGTACAGTCAACAAATACATAACACTGGCGGAGTCCTGCGGCCTCCCCATCCCTGTGCTTCTTTCGATGGAAGAGCCTGAGATTGAACGGGTGCTGACGGGCGGTAATCCGGCCTACAGCGACAGTCGGTTCCAGGACCTCAAGGAACGACTTCCATACATTGCATCCGAACTGGAACGAAAGCACATGACGATGTTCCTTCTTTGGCGCGAGTATCGCACAAACAATCCGGATGGGTATGGTTACACGCAGTTCTGTTACCATGTCAATCAATATACGGAGGCCCAGAAGCCGTCCTTTGTGTTGTCTCCAGACCGCGAGGGCGGACAGTATCTGTTCGTGGACTTCGCCGGGGACACGATGTCCTATGTTGACCTCGAAACCGGCGAGGAGGTAAAGTGCCAGATCTTCGTTGCTTCACTTCCCGCTTCCGACTACGGCTTTGCAATGGCTGTCAAGTCTCAGACGGTGGACGACTTCCTGTATGCCCTGGAATGCTGCCTGCGGCACATCGGAGGTGTTCCGAAGATCATTGTCACGGACAACCTCAAAGCGTCCGTGGTAAAGGCGGACCGATACGAGCCTGAAATCAATCGCTCCATGGAGGACTTTGCCGAGCACTTCGGGTGCGTGACCATACCTGCCAGGTCAGGCAAGCCGAAGGACAAGGCTCTGGTTGAAAACCACGTCAAACTTACATACCAAAACGTATACGCCCCGCTCCGCAACCGTCAGTTCTTCTCCATTGATGAACTTAATGCGGCCATTGCGGAGCAGATGATACTCCATAACCAGCGTCGGATGCAACGCCTGCCGTTCACCCGCGAAGAGCGCTTCATATCCATTGACAAGCCGGCCTTGAAGCCTCTCAGGGCTGAACGCTTCGAAATCAAGTACCGATGCGAGTTGCTGGTCAATCAGAACAGCTTCATCTATATGGGACGCACAAAGAACTATTACTCGGTGCCGTATCAGTTCATTGGGCAGAAGGTCAAGGTCATATACACGCGTACCCTCGTTAATATATACTCCCAGCAAGGGAAACGGGTTGCAACGCACCTCCGTTCATACATCGTTGGTGAATATGTCCGCAATGACGCCCACCTGCCATCCTACTACAATGACTATGTACAGCTATCACCGGCCAAGTATATATGGCGTGCAGAACGCATCTCAGCCCAGTTTGCCGCCGTCATCCGTGGGGTCTTTGAACAGAACACGGCAGTGCCGCCTGAGACCTTCTACAAGTCCTGTGACGGCCTTTTCAACCTGCAGAAGACGACGGAGCCTCAGCTCTTTGACCGCGCCTGCAGAGCCGCCCTGGAACGGAACCGCTGCAACTATGGCTTCATTCGAAACCTGATTGAAAGCAAGTGTGCCGGTCTCCCGTCGGAGGATGAGGAGCCTACGCTCTTCCCGGCCGACCATGATAATATCCGAGGAAGGGAATACTTCCAATAACCCACTAATATCAACACACATGGAAAATCAAATCTTCCAAGACCTCAAAGGTCTTCATCTGTCCGGCATGGCTGAATGCTGGCAGAACCTGCAAGAAACGCGTAAGCATCAGGAAATCGTTCTCCAGGACGGTCTGGCGATGCTTATACAGGCAGAACATGACCAGCGAGCAGCCAACAAGACAGCCCGGCTCATCAAGAACGCCCGCTTCCGGTATGATGCCAGCATCGAACAAGTCCTCTTTGATCCAGCCAAGGGCCGCGACCAGGGCCGCATCATGCAACTCGCTTCCTGTGAATATATCAAGCAGGGGTCTTCCGTTCTCATCACTGGTCCGGCCGGTGTCGGTAAAAGTTATCTGTCAACTGCACTTGGTTATCAAGCATGCCTCTCTGGCTATAGGGTCCGCTACTTCAATATGAACAAACTCCTGGAAGCTATGCAGATGTCACGTATCGAGACTAAGGCGGCCAAGTTCTTCGACCGGATGGCCGAGGTGGATCTTCTCATTATTGAAGACTTCGGAATGAAGATCTTGGACGGCCAGCAGCTGCTGGACTTTATGGAACTCATCGAGGACCGTCACGCCCGGAAATCAACAATCATTACCAGTCAGCTGCCTGTCAAAAACTGGTATGATATCCTCGCAAAAAACACCACCGTTGCAGATGCCGTACTAGACCGACTTGCAAAAACAGCACACAGAATCGAGTTATCCGGTGACAGTATGAGAAAATAATACTATCTTCGCCAAACCAGGCTTGAAACGTTAACTCAAGTGGGTGGTTATCGCCGAAATGCCTGGGTGGTCATCGCCGAAATCCGCATTCGGCCGTTGCCGAAGATGACAAACCAAAAGAAAACTGATTATATTTGCATATCTAAAGAGTCCGAGGGACCGGCTCCGGACACACTCGATGAAACACTACCGATAAAACAGTGAACGGGACCTCGAAATGAAGTCCCGCCCTGTAAGTATCGAATCGGGCCCAAAGTGTTTCTATGTCGCAGGCGCCGAGGTCGGTGAAGGCGACGACCTGGCGGCCGAGGAGGACTTTCACG
>SFJN01000035.1 GCA_004555055.1 Bacteroidales bacterium
TCCCCTGCATGTACTGCAAAAGCCACCGCATGGGCAGGGGGCAGGAAATTCCCTCCTGTACATTGCGGTGACATGCTTACTGTTGCAGTTCGAAAGTAACTGCGGAAAAGGACTGTAAGGACTTTTCCCGCGTCTATGTCATTCAGTCGTGACGGCTGTAGTTAGGAGCTTCGCTGGTAATGGTAATGTCGTGCGGATGACTCTCCAGCACACCTGCGTTGGTGATACGTACGAACTGGGCGTCGTGCAATTTTTCGATGGTCGAAGCACCGCAATATCCCATACCGGAGCGTAGTCCTCCACAAAGCTGGTATATCACCTCCTGCACCGTTCCTTTGTACGGCACTCGTCCGGCAATGCCTTCCGGAACCAGCTTCTTCACTTCGGTAACGCCACCTTGGAAATAACGGTCCTTTGAGCCGTTTTCCATGGCTTCGAGACTGCCCATTCCACGATAGGTCTTGAATTTCCTGCCGTTGAAGATAATGGTTTCGCCAGGGCTTTCCTCACAGCCAGCGACGAGGCTTCCAATCATCACGCTGTATCCTCCGGCGGCAAGTGCCTTCACCACATCTCCCGAATAACGCAAACCTCCATCGGCAATGAGTGGCACACCGGTACCCTCAAGGGCTTTCGCTACATCGTATACGGCACTGAGCTGCGGCACACCGACGCCGGCCACAACGCGGGTGGTACAGATGCTTCCCGGGCCGATTCCCACCTTCACGGCGTCAGCTCCAGCCTCCACCAAAGCCCGTGCGGCCTCGCCAGTGGCGATGTTTCCTACCACAAAGTCCACTCCGGAAAAACGTGCCTTTGCTTCCCGGAGCTTTTCAATCACACCCTTTGAATGTCCATGGGCAGTGTCGATGACGATAGCATCGGCACCGGCATGCACCAATGCTGCGATACGCTCCATGGTATCGGCAGTTACTCCCACACCGGCAGCCACTCTGAGACGGCCCTTGGCATCCTTGCACGCCATAGGCTTGTCCTTCGCCTTAGTAATGTCCTTATAGGTAATGAGGCCAACGAGTTTTCCTTCTGCGTCTACAACGGGGAGTTTTTCAATCTTGTTCTGCTGCAGGATTTCCGCCGCTTCAGAAAGGTTGGTGGCAGTGGTGGTGGTCACCAAGTTTTCCGAGGTCATCACCTCGTCGATAAACTTGTCCTGGTCAGTCTCGAAGCGGAGGTCGCGGTTGGTGACGATTCCGACAAGTTTCATGTTGTCATCCACGACCGGGATACCGCCGATATGATATTCCGCCATTATGGCGAGTGCATCGCGTACCGTCTTTCCGCGTTGGATGGTCACAGGGTCGTAAATCATTCCGTTTTCCGCACGCTTGACGATGGCCACTTGCCGTGCCTGGTCCTCAATACTCATATTCTTGTGAATCACGCCGATTCCGCCTTCACGAGCAATGGCAATGGCCATCTCTGCCTCTGTTACGGTATCCATCGCAGCTGTGACAAAGGGGATTTTCAGGTCAATATTGCGCGAGAACTTGGTATCGAGGGAAACCGTACGCGGTAATACCTCGGAATAGGCAGGAATGAGGAGGACGTCGTCATAGGTCAGACCGTCCATTACGATTTTGTCCTTTAGGAAACTTGCAATCATATCTATTTGGAGCGTTATGGGGTTTACGTTGTTGTGATGGTTTGGCATAACCTGAGCGGAAGGCGTGCCAATGGTATAAAGCACACACCTTAGAGGAATGTCGTGAATGTATGCTAAGGTGTTTTCTCTGCAAACGGTGGCAGGCAGGGTGATATGCTGCATCAACTCCGTATGAGGTTGTGTGCTGTAAATTGCTGCAAAATTACGGATTCTTTGCCGAGTTTCGGCTGATTCTTCATGGTTTTTTCGACATTTTTTGAGGGAAATGTCTGAAAAAGCCAAATTTGCTTTATCTTCCTTGCGGAAAAACTCCCGCTCCGCCACGGCAGAACGGCCAAGGATTTCATCCCCAGTAGCCTTCTGTAGTCGCCGGCTGCTCCTCCTTTGTAAGCTCCGGAATCATAAGCACGGCGTGTACCTGTCGTTTTTCAATGGGAGGAATGGTCATGTAGTCACCGTATAGGGCGGTAAGGTAGGCATCGGGATTGCCTGGGGCGGGAAACTCCAGCCCTTCGAAACTTACCGTCGAAAGAGGAAATACGTCGCTGTTGTTATAGACGACGCCATACCCGTTGTTTTCGGGGATTACACAGCATTTACGGTCATTCCTTGAAAACCACCTTACCGTATGCCATATGGCGGTAGTGGCAAGGAACATAGCGCCGAACCAGAAGAATTCTGCCACCGCCCGGAACGAGTACCTATGGGGCTTGTGTAGGATGGACCTACTCCTTGCCATTCTCCGTACGATGCAGCGGGTGAAGCCCTGCGAAACATTGGGGTAGGGGATGAAGGGGAAAATGTCGACATAAATACCTTTGTCGTACGATGCAGAAAAATCATCGCCACCCTCCACATAGAAGGAGTTCCGGTTGCGCACCTTGATGATGGGCTCCTTACACGCCTCGTCTTTCGGTGTCTGCACGACGAGATGACGTGGCAATTCCCTGCGGGCAAGTTCCACAAAACGTTCGGCATCCGCTTTCTTCATGGCGATATCGAGGTCGTCATCCCAGGGGATGAAGCCTCCATGACGTACCGCACCGAGCAGGGAGCCGCCGTCGAGCCAGTATGGAATGCTGTATTGGCGGCAGAGACGGTCAATTTCTGTCAGTATGGCGAGTTGCTTTAGCTGACAGGGGCGCAACGTTTCGTGGCAGTATGTTTCAAGATAGGGATTTTTCATATCGTCAATATATCGTCAATAATGGAGGAAGGAGAGGAGGTAAACAATATCGCATAGCGGAGCATATGTTTGCAAAAATAGCGAAAACCGCCGATTCTTGCAAAAAAAGCCCTGCTTTTATTGTAACGCACCAGGATAATGTCTAAATTTGCACACTGCAAACACCCATCGGGCGTTCTAAAATTTAGTTTGATTTGTCAAGCTAATTTATAGAACACCCCCCTAAAAACATTCTCTCTTTTATGAACATCGCCGTAATATTTGCCGGAGGCAGCGGTAGCCGCATGCACACCAAATCGCGTCCGAAGCAGTTCCTTAACCTTCATGGCAAACCTATACTCCTCTACACTATAGAGCTTTTTGAAGAGCATCCTTTGGTCGATGCCGTGGTGTGTGTCTGCATTGCGGAATGGATTCCGCGGCTTCGCACGATGTTGGCGAAACACGATATCCGGAAAGTCGTCGATGTGGTGCCGGGCGGCGCAACGGGGCAGGAGTCCATCTTCCGTGGACTTTGTGCTGCCGAGTCATACGTCAGTGGTCTGGGGGCTTCCGATGCACGCCACGTGGTGATGATTCACGACGGTGTGCGACCCCTTATTGACGAAGCCACCATTACGGCCAACATCTGCAAGGTGGAGGAGTGCGGCAGCTGCATCACCTGCGTGCCCGCTATTGAGACCGTCCTCGTGGGCGAAGACGACGGGAGCATCCACATCCCTCCACGGGCAAAATGCATGATGGCCCGGGCACCACAGAGCTTCTGGCTCGATGAAATACTTGCCGCACATCGTAGAAGCATCGCCGAAGGTCATACCGCCTTCATCGATTCCTGTTCCATGATGCACCATTACGGATATCCCCTTCACACCGTCACCGGGCCTATGGAAAACATCAAGATTACCACCCCCACCGACTATTATGTGTTGCGTGCCATGATTGAGGTGCGCGAGAACCAGCAGATTTTCGGCATATGAACGATTCCATCCTCCACAGCGATGTCCGGGAATTCGCCTCCCAGTTCCCCCATTACGCCCGTCTTCGGGACATGCGCATCCTCCTCACGGGTTCCACCGGCTTGGTGGGCGGCATGCTGCTCCGTTGCCTGTTGCGCCTCGAGGAGATGTACGCCCTGGGGCTGCACGTGGTATGCCCCGTACGCAATATGCGGAAGGTTTGGGAAACGTTTTCCGATCTCAGCGTTGACGCTCCTGTAACCTGGGAGGAGTGTGACGACCTTTCCACCCTCTCCTCTGATGCCGTTGGACACCCGGAACTTGTTTTCCATCTCGCCTCTCCCACGGCTTCTGCCTTTCTGTCGGAGTGTCCCGTCGAAACCCTTTCCGCGAGTTTCCTTTCCACAGCCCATCTGCTCCGCATGGTGCAGGGAGACGCCGCGCTGCGCGCCTTCGTCTATGCCTCTTCAGTCGAGAGCTACGGCACGGTCACCGCGGAGCCGGAAGACGGAGATACCATTACCGAGGATTTCCAGGGTTATGTCAATCCCCTTATCCCCCGTAGCAGTTATCCCATGGGCAAGCGCGCAGCGGAATGCTTGTGTGCGGCGTATGCTAAAGAATATGGGGTCCCAACGCGGATCGCCCGGCTGACACAGACTTTCGGCAGCGGCGTGCGGCGCGACGACAACCGGGTGTTTGCACAGTTTGCACGCAGCATACTGCGCCACGAGGACATTGTGCTTCATACCGAGGGATACAGTGCAAAGCCTTACTGCTACATCACAGACACGGTGAATGCCCTGCTCCACATCGCACTTTTCGGCAAGGATGGCGAGGCGTATAATGTCGCCGACCGCACATCGTATATCAGTGTACGGAAAATGGCGGAAATGCTCTGCCGGGAATTTGCGCCACAGCGGCAGGTGATGGTGGAGCCACACCCCGAATGCGGATATGCCCCCGTCACCTTGTTGCCGCTCGACACTTCACGCCTCGAAGCCCTCGGATGGCGGGCGAATGTAGGACTGCGGGAGATGTTCCGACGGCTGATGGTCTGGATTTCAGAGCAAGAAGGCTGAAGACTTCTCGGCTTTCCCGGCTTTATATAACAATTAGGGGTGATGTAACAAATCACTACATTGTAACAATTAATACAAACGACAAAATCGCATAGATTTTGCCGTAAAATAGATTTGTATTACCGAGAAACTAATTTGTTTCTCCGAAGAAAGGGGTGCATTTCTTGATGTTTTACGAAAAATGTTTTGCCTTCGTTTGTCTTCTACTTTTTTCTTCGTTGACTTCGTAAAAAAATGTCCTAAATACTGTTTTTGCGGTAATAAGTAGCATAAAAACAGTTGGTTTTGGGACAGAAAGCGTACAAAATTGCGTGAAAATAGCCTCCGAAGCCCCTAAAATGTCCCAAAGTGAGAGTGTGGGGGTCAACATTCCATTACCCGTTTCTCAAATTCCTCTTTGGGGAACCGGCTTTTGTTGCGCAGTCGTGAGCGGTAGCTATAGATGGTAGGGAGGGAATAATTGAGGAAGTGTGCAATGCGGTTGGAGTCGGAAATGCCAAGTCGGATGAGGGCAAAAATGCGGAGTTCGGTATTGAGCATTTCGTCTCGTTTGGTGGTGATTTGCGCTTCCGGGAGGAGGAGGGCGTTGAAATTGGCGACAAAGTTGGGGAAGAGCGTAAGGAAAGCTTCGTCGAAGTCGGTGTAGAAAAGTGTCTCCTCGTGTGGTATGGTGGAATCGGTTTTCAGCAATGCCAGGATTTCGTCCTGCCGGTTGTTGCGCAGCATTTTGAGTATGCGCTTTCGGCTCTGCTCCATGCTGTCAATGTATGTTCGGCACCGTTCAAGGTATCGGACGATGTAGGTTTCTTTGACGCGGTTAGTCTGCTGCAGCTGGAGGTTTGTAGCAGAAAGAGCATCGTTGACTTGCCGTTGTGCAGCGATGGCATCGTCGAGTTTTCGGTGCATTTCTGCGAGTTGTCGGTTGCGGCGTCGTGCGCCAAGGAGCATGAACGCCATGGCGACAAGGAAAAGCGCCACGGTGAGGAGAGCGGAGATGGTAAAGAGGAAGCGCTGGCGGACCCGTTGTTTATGGTTTTGCTCGATGATGGGGAAGATGGTGGAAGCCTCCACTGTCCTCAGTCGTGCTTTGCAGTATGCCGCGTCGTCCATTGCGCAGACGAGGTATTCATATGCCCGGTCGGGGTGGCCCATGGAAGAGAGGATGATGGCGAGTTTGGGAAGTGCGCTGTATTCTGCCACTCCGCGCCGGAAGTCGTTGATGGCTGTCATGGCGAGATAGCGAATCTCCTCGGTTGTGTTCTGCTCGGCATGCGCAATGGCACTCATTGTGAAATGGAGATATGCCCGCTGGAGTTCGTCGGCCTTCGGGAGGGACTGTGCACATACGGTGCGTGCCAGTGCGACGTCGCCGAGGGTAAGGGCACGGTCGGCAAGGACAATGTTGCGGTTGATACCTGGCCGTTGGATGGCAAGGATACTGTCGCGGCAGCGCTGTGTGAGATCGCTGTAGTGTGAGGCGTGTCCGTAGACCTCGCCGTAGTCCGCCATCCACCCATAGAGTTTCCGGCATAGTTGATAGTATGCAAGGCGGATGCTGTCAGGGGCATGGGCGATGTCGATATCTTCGACAGTGCTCTGTGCGCTTGCATAGAGACCCATTACGCCGTAGATTTCCGCCCGTCGGATTAGCACGCGCGTTTGGAGTTCGGGTGTTGCGCTGAAGACGGGGAGGCTTTCGGTTTTGGCGAGCCATGCCATTGCACTGTCGGTCTGGATGCTGGAATATGCCGTGCAGATTTGCAGATAAGCCTCTGCGCGCTGTATCCCCTCAAGCTGTTGTGCGCGGTGCCCCATGCTGTCAATCTGTGCCACGCGTGCGTTCCTGTATGACTTTCGGGCAGCCACAGCCTCGTCAAGTTGGTGCAGGAGGGCCTCCTGACTGAGGCCTTCGAGTCTTTGTGCCTGAAGGGGAGGGATGGAGAGGAGGCAGATAAGGAGGATGTAGAGCGTGTGTTTCCGGTTCATGGCAAGGTTAGGAGGGGAAGGGAGAGGAGGGGGAGGAAAGGATTACGGCTACCTTGAGGCGGTCTGAAGCTCTTCGGGTGAAAGCACGCGTACGCCAGTGGCAAAACGGTTACGCCGCCCGGCGTCAGTGTGCGGTGGGGTGGCAGCAGGATTAGCCGCTGACGGGGACGGCATTTGCGGAATGCCTGTGACCGCCACGCGTCCGCCGTAGTCGCGCCATCGCAGCAGGATGCGCTGCACATAGTTGACCGTCTCGCTGCCTATCATGTAGCCGTACTTAACTACGGGGTCGGTGTAATACTCCCTCTTCTGCAGGGCGAGGACATAGGGAGCCACCTCGTCCCAACGGTGGGGATTTCGTCCGTTTTTCCGTGCCAGTGCCATGGCGTCGCGGATGTGGAAACTTCCACCGTTGTAACTGGCGAGTACGAACCTGATGCGTTCTTCGGGCTGGCGAATATCAGCGAAGAGATGGTTCAGACGTGCGATATACCGTGCTCCGGCATCGACATTTCGCTCGGGGAGAAAGATCTCGTGTGGCTCTATGCCCATTTCGCGTGCTGTAGAAGGCATGAGCTGCATGAGGCCCTGTGCTCCGACGGAGGAGCGGGCATTTGGGTCGAATGCGCTTTCCTGATAGCACTGTGCGGCAATGAGTCGCCAGTCCCATCCTGTGACGCTCTGTGCCGCCTTGAAGAGGTTGTCATAAACCGAGATGACCCCACGCTCACGACTAAGGAAGACCGCTTGTGCCCTGCGGGTGACATGGCGACTCTGTGCAGAGCGTCGGGCCTCGGCTTCGGCAATTTCGTGGCAGAGCCCCTTGTGGTACCATGCCTTGAGGGCGTTGGCAAGCAGCGGGGCATCGTGGCGCACCGCCCAAGTGCCCTTTTCCGTATGGTAACCCGTTGCCACGAGGTGACGCGCCCTGACGGCAGTCGCTGTGAGCGGAAATGCCACCAAGTCTGCCGTTCCGTCGGCGAGCATGGTCAGCAGGGCAAGGGTGTCGCGGGCGATTTCCACGCGCACGGTAAGACCCTGTGTGGAGGCGAAGTTTTCGGCGAGGGCATATTGCAGTCCCATGGGGATGCCATGATAGTCATAGTAGCTATCTGGTCCGGAGAGAGTAGCGACAATGATTTCACCCCCTCTACGTATCTCTTCCAAATCGTAGTGGTCCAGGCCTGCCACGCTTTTCTTTTCGAAAACGGAGCGCATGGACGGCGCCTCCATCTGGTGCCTCGGGCGGCAAGCGGAAAGGGCGATGATGGCTAAAAGGAGGCAAAGCGGTGAGGGGGAAAGGTGTGGCATGATGGGAAGAGCGGGATAAGGCCGGGAGAAGGGATTAGCAGCACAGCACGCGCTGCATGCGGATATCGTGCGGCTCGGAAGGGAGTTGTTCAAGCATCTGGAAGTCGTAGCACACGCCCCATTTCGGGGTATGGGCAAATTCCGGATGCTGAAGAAAACGGTCGTAATAGCCTTTGCCACGGCCCAGGCGGTTGCCGGAGTGGTCGAAAGCCATTCCTGGCACCAAGATAAGGTCGATATGGTGGTAATCGTGAAATACATGGCCCTGCGGTTCTGGGATTTGGAACGCCCCTGAGTGAAGGTCGTCGGGACCGGTATACAGGCAGAGTTCCATATCTTCGGGGCCGATGACACGGGGAAGTACAAATGTGCGCCGGGAACGCTCCTCGATGAGGAGGCGGAGTGTGGGCACTTCGTCGGGGAGCGAAGCATAGAGCATCACGCACGAAGCTGCCCGGTAAGCGGGAGTCGATGTCAGCAGGGCATAGAGCTTGTCTGCCGCTGCCTGTCTCCGTGCATCGTTGAGTAGGGCCTTTCTCTTTCGGATTTCGTTTCTGACCTGTTGTTTGTTCATGGAGAAGGTGGCTGAAATGGTGGCGTCCCGTAACCGTCCCTTCCCCCTTCCTCCCTGCTATCGGGGAAGCCAAGGGACGACAGATGGGGTGTGGAGGAATTGTTTCTATTTCTTTTCGGGGAAAGCACGATTTTCCTCGATAATCCTGCAGGCTTCCTTAACGGCGGGATCAGTGGTGTTGTTGAACTCCACAACATCCTTCATCTCGAGGACATCGGAGATAATGTTTCCGGCAAGATGGTTGAAGAGTAGGGAGTGGGAGGTCCGTATCATCAGATTACGGCGTTTTACGCCGTTCTTTTCTGCATATTGTACGAAAAGTTCCACGATGTTCCTGCGCGTGAGATACGCCACAATTGCCTTGGCATCAGAGAGGGAGCTGAAAGTCTTGCGGCGGGCATCAACGAAACGGTAGGCAAAGTCGGTGACTAGGTCCGACATCACCACCTGTTTGAAGTATGAAGTGTATCCTGTGGTGTCGCGGCTGACGAAGATGTCGGGTATGATGCCTCCGCCGCCATAGACCGTTCGTCCGATACGCGTATGGTATTTTTCGCCCGACGTTTTGATGCTGTCGGGGTTGAAGTATTCCCCGTCCTCGGCACGCTTGATGAGGTCGCTTTCGTATTCGTCCTCTCCACCCGGAGTGTAGGGTTTTTGGACGCATCGTCCAGAAGGGGTGTAATATCTTGCCCTTGTTAGGCGAATCATGCTACCGTCGCGGAATTGTATAGGTACCTGAACGAGGCCTTTGCCGAAGGTTCTGCGTCCGACAATCGTTGCGCGATCGTTGTCCTGCATGGCACCGGCAAAGATTTCGCTTGCAGACGCGCTGGTCTCGTCGACGAGCACAACAAGCGGCATACGCTGGAAGCTACCCCTGCCGTCGCTGGTGTAGTCTTCGCGAGGGAACCGCCGGCCTTCGGTGTAGACGATAAGCCGGTTGCCCGGCAGGAATTCGTTTGCCACCTTCACCGCCGCTTCGAGATAGCCTCCAAGATTTCCGCGAAGGTCGACAACGATGCCCTCGGGCTGCGAAGCCGACAGTTGTGCCATGGCACTGATAAACTCTGCATATGTGGCGTCGCCCCAGGTGTTGATGCGAAGGTATCCCACCCTGTCATTGGCCATATAGCTGGCGTCGACACTCTTGATGGGAACACTGCCGCGTCGGATGACGAATTCCAGGGGGGTCGTCTGTCCATGGCGTACGATTTTGAGGGAGACCTCGCTGTCGGCAGGTCCCTTGAGTCGTTTCCGAGCCTCCTCCTCGTTGACGTCCTTCCCGGTAAAGTTTTTCCCGTTGACGGCAACGATGCAGTCTCCCTGCTGCAGTCCCACCCGCTCGGACGGTCCGCCGTCGATGACCTTGACGATGCGTACGGTGTCGTCGAGGATGTAGAACTGTACCCCGATGCCGGAGAAACTGCCTTTCAGCGACTGCATCTCGTTCTCCACGTCGGCTGCACTGACATAGGTAGAGTGTGGGTCGAGCTCGCGGAGAATGAGGGGGAGGGCTTTTTCGACCAGGTTGCTCATGTTTACCGTGTCGACGTACTGGTCGTCGATGATGTGGAGGAGGTCGCTCAGTTTGTTGCTCGAAGTGTTGATGAGGTTGATGCGACGTCCTGCAAAATGGTTGGCGTAGAAGTTTCCTACAAACATCCCCAAGACCACGGCAAGGGCGATGTATATGGGTAGGAAACGTGTGGTATAGCGTTTCATGTTTTCAGCATTCGGATGGTTTAGGGGAGTCGTTGGCGAAGTCCGTTGCTGCGGGAAGGTTGGTCTCAGGGACGATACCGGGCATAAAGTCCACCCTTATTCCAGCTCGTTGGAGGAGTTCAAGGCCGTCATGCAGACGGTATGCCCTGGCATATACTACGCGCCGTATGCCAGCCTGGATGATGAGCTTTGCGCATTCGATGCAAGGCTCGTCGGTGACATAGAGTGTGGCATCGTCAGAATTGTTGCTGCTACGGGCAATTTTTGTGATGGCGTTTGCCTCGGCATGGAGCACATAGGGTTTAGTGACACCGTCTGCCTCGCAGATGTTCTCAAAGCCTGAGGGAGTGCCGTTGTAGCCGTCGCTGATGATCATCTTGTCCTTCACGATTAGTGCGCCTACCTGGCGTCGTCGGCAGTATGAATTTTCTGCCCATATGGCTGCCATTCGGAGATAGCGCTTGTCGAGGATGGAAGAGTCGTGCATGAGTGAGGGGAAATATATAAGGGGTGGGGAGAAAGATGTGTTTTTTTGCTCGGGGAATTAGATGTATGCGGAGATGGTGGAATTTGTTGCCGGCCTCTCTCTCCGCTCTATGGCAAAACCTCCGGGGACAGTTATGAGGAGGGAAGATGTCGGGAAATCTCCTCGAATTCAGGACCGAGATTCAGATAAAGATAGATGTCGTAGAGTATGGGTGCCCAAAACCTTGCATCGTCAGGATTGTTCTTCCTATAGAGTTCGAGATAAGGTCTTGCCATCTCAAGCAGGCGGTTGCGCTCTCTGTAGTTTTTCCTGTAGTCCGGGTCGTTGATGGAGTTGGGAATCCTTACGCGTTTAGCCATCTGGTAATAGCTTGCCCCAACGAAGAAGTCGGCACGGGGATGCGAAGGTACCCATTTTAGGATTTCGCGGGCGTTGTCAATGCTCGCGCGGTAATTTTCCTTGTTGTAGTGTGCGATGGCAAGTGCCTCATAGCAAAGTGCCACCATGTCGCGCGTGATGCGGTGTGCGTGGAGGAGGCTGTCTGGAGCGTCGGGTGTAAGGAGCTGGAGGCTGCGGATAGCGTCAAGGGAATAGGCGGTATGTGTTACGATGGTGTCGAAGTTCCTTTTCTGAATATTATAGTCGACGATTCGGCTGAGGAAGAAGATGTTGAAAGGATATTTCTGATGTCCTTCTTCAAGCCTTGGTAGGTATTTTAGGGTATCGCCTACATTAGTCTCAGCATATATGAGGCGTTCGAGTATGCTTTCGTGTGCGGCACTGTCTTGAAGAGCAAGCGTGGCGAATCGTTCTATTTCGTGGTTGTCTGCAAGGTTGTAGCAAGCATTGGCATGTATAACAGCTAATGCCACGATACTTGCACTATCGGGATAGGATTTCTGTGAAAGCCATGGGGTAGAGAGCATGGTGATGTCTATGTGTGCAAACCGTTGGGCCTCCTTCCAATTCCCCTTTGCAGTGAAGTAGAGCGGTGCTGTGAGCATGTTGCCCATGTGTTTGGCCAGCATGCCGGCATTCTGACGTCGGTATTTATAGCTCGCCCTACGTCCCTCCATGCTGTCGGCGAAGGCCTGGAAGCGTTCTGCGCTGTCGGTGAGCAGTACATAGCGGCAGATGTTGTAGATGGCATTGAAGAATGCCGTAGTGTCGGGATTGTGCTTAAGATAGAGTTTTTCGTTTTCAGTGTCTGCAAGCAGCCTACATGCTTCCACGCCGTATTGCAGAGCCTGGATGTTCCACCATTCGGCAGTGTCTTTGCGGATGTTTTCCACTCCTTTTAGTGCATCTGCGCCCTTTTTGCCCTTCAAAGCCTCTCTGATGCTTTTCATCTGCTTTTTCAGTTGCTGCGTCTTTTCCTTTTTTTCCACATTTTGCGGAACCGGCGAGGCTGGGGCGTGGCTGGCCATGCAAAGGGAAAGCATGTAGAGCAGTATGCCGACGTAAAGTCTTGTCGTCATTCTGGTTGGTAATAAATGGGGTTTGCTCGTAAGGGCGTGGGGAGAAGGTGGCTCTGTCTCTGCACCTTGCGTTGCCCCCTCCCTTGCGGATGGTTGTGGGCAAGGATTGTAATCTGTTTGTACAACGAGCAAAATTCAAGGTTTAAGGGGGAGGGACTGTCTTGCACAAGTTCATTGTGGATGTACATGACTTTTTATTCTTTTGTGTTTCTTAGTATACTGCACATCCTTGTTGCAGGCAAGGATGTAGTCCCTCCTCCTTCTATATAGCGTTAATGGTTCGATTCCATGATGGCGTCCATCTGCTTGGCTTCGTCCTCCATACCGAGGTTAAAGTAGATTTGCTGCAGTGCAGGTGCCCATACCTTGGAGCGGTCGGGTGCAAGTTCGCGAACCTTTTCCATATATGGGCGTGCGTTGGAGTAGAATTCACGTACAGCAGCAAGTTCTGCCTCGTAGGCGGCCTTGATCTTCTCGGTGACGGTCTTGCGTTCGATGTACTTGTACTCTCCATTCATGCGTCGTGTGGCTACATCGTTCATCCATGCATATGCCATGTTGGCGTTTGCAAGCAGGTGTTCGGAATCTGCAGCCAGTACCTTTCCGAAACAGTCGCGAGCTGTTGCGAAGTCCTGTTTGAGATTGAGGTTGATGCACCCTTTCATATACCATGCACTGGCGCTGTTGGGATCTTTTGCCAGGATTTCATCGACGGTGGCCTCTGCACCCTGTGCGTCCTTCTTGTCATAGTAGATGCTAAGGAGCGATTCGGCAAAACTTTGATTTTTCTCTACGTTTGCGATGGCGTCCTTCAGGACTCCGACATATTGTGCCGTGTCCTTGGTAGTCTGCAATACGGCTTCAGCCTTAATGAGATAGAGGTCGTGGTTGTACTCTTTGTTGCTGAGTCCCTTGTCAATGGTAGCGAGGATTTCGTCCCACTGCTTAAGTTCGTAGTTGATGAGTGTGTTGAAGTATGCGCTCTGTTCGTAGTTTTCCTTTTTGGCAAGCAGTATGGAGTCCTTCTTGTCTGCGAGTGCAGGGTTTTCGGGGAGCATCATGTGCTTTTTGAACTGTGCTCCTGCTCCGGCCTTGTCTCCGCGTTCATTGAGGAAGATTGCGCTGTAGAAGTAATAGTCGAGGCAGCTTTCGATAAAGCGTTTGTTATCAGCGTCGTACTTGGCTTTTACTTTACCTTTTGCATCAGGCATGTTGTCGTAGACGTAGCTCTTTGTATAGGCGTTTACCATGGCGTCGAGGGTGTTGACGAAGACCATGGTGTCGAGTGGCTGCTGGTTGGCAGCCTTCATAAGTTCAGGGTTGAAAATCTGTGCGTAGCATGTTCCGCTCTGGTTGTAGAGTCCGGCAAACTTCTTGTTGAACTTGTCAAGTACGACAGGTTTGCCTTTTTCCTGTGCCTTTGCGGTTGCTTCTGCAGCGTCCTTTTCGTTGTTGGCAATGGCTTCGTTGACAATCTGCAGGGCTTCGGCAAACTTGCCCTCGTCCATCTTCAGCTGTGCCTTGGGACTCTGTGCCATTCCCGCTGCAGCGGACAGCGTAAGGATGGCCAATGAAATGGATTTCTTCATGTGCGTGTACAAGTATATAAAATGGTTTATGGTTTGCTGTATTTTATTGCTCCGACGGCTCTTGCTGAGTGCTGGCATTGTCGGCTGTTGCTCCATCCGATTCGTTGCCCTTGGTTCCGTCCGGTGCGGTAGCGTCCGCCATCTCAGCGGGTGTATGCTGCTCTTCTTCAGGGGTAGTGGTCTCGTCATCGTCGTCGGTGGGAACGAGGCATACGCTGGAGATGGCGTCGTTGCGCTTGGTGAGGTTGATGAGTTTAACGCCCTGTGTGGCTCTTCCGCAGCGCCGTATGTCGGTGACGCGTAGACGTAGTGTGATGCCGCTGCGGTTGATGATCATGAGGTCTTCGTCTTCCTTGACGCATTTGATTGCAATCACTTCGCCCGTCTTTTCTGTAATATTCAGTGTCTTGACACCCTTTGCAGCGCGTCCTGTAAGGCGGTAGTCCTCAACGTTGGAGCGTTTTCCGAATCCGTTTTCGCTGACGACAAGTACCGTTTCCCGTTCTGCATCGTTCACGGCCACCATTCCGACAATTGCGTCGTTTGGTCCGTCGAGTACCATTCCCCGTACTCCGGTAGCAGTGCGTCCCATCGTCCTGATGGCATTCTCATGGAAACGAATGGCCCTTCCACCGCGGTTGGCCATGAGTATTTCATCATTTCCGTTTGTGAGTGCCACGTTGACGAGTCGGTCGCCGTCGTTGATGTTGATTGCATTGACACCGTTCGTGCGCGGGCGGCTGTATTCTTCCAGACGGGTCTTCTTGACCATGCCGCGTTCGGTGGCGAATACGACGTAATGTGTGCGGCAGAAATCGGCGTTCCTCAGGTCGCGGATATAGAGGCATGCGTTTACCCGGTCATCGGGATCGATGTTTAACATATTCTGTATGGCGCGTCCCTTTCCGGTTCGTGTGCCTTCTTCGATTTCGTATACTCTGAGCCAGTAGCAGCGTCCCTTGTCGGTGAAGAAGAGCATGGTGTTGTGCATGGAAGCCTGGTAAATGGCTTCGATGAAGTCGCTGTCGCGTGTGCTGCCACCCTTGCTGCCTACTCCGCCTCGGCCTTGGGCCTTGAATTCCTCAAGATTCGTACGTTTGATGTACCCCATGTGGCTAATGGTGATTACCACGTCGTCGTCGGCATAGAAGTCTTCGGCATTGAAGTTCGTTCCGGAGTTTAGAATTTCCGTGCGTCGTGCGTCGCCGTATTTTTCTTTTACTTCAAGGAGTTCATCAATCATTACCTGTCTGCACAACTGCGGGTCGGAAAGTATCTGTGCGAGGTACGAGATGCGTTGCTGGAGTTCGTCGTACTCCTCACGCAGTTCCTTCTGCTGCAGTCCGGTAAGTTGTCTGAGTCGCATTTCTACCACGTATCGTGCCTGTATTTCGTCGAAGTTGAATCGTTCCTGCAGGCGTTCGATGGCTATCTGCGGCGTATTGCTCGATTTAATGATGCCAACTACCTCGTCAATGTTGTCGGATGCTGTAATGAGAGCCTGTAGCAGGTGTGCACGCTCCTCGGCCTTGCGTTTGTCGAAAGCGGTGCGTCGTAACACCACTTCGTGACGGTGCTCCACGAAATAACGTATGCAGTCCTTGAGCGTCAGCATTGCTGGACGCATTTTTACTGGCGACGTTCCGGGTATGGGTACGAGGGCGATGGTGTTGACAGCAAAGGATGCCTGTAATGCGGTGAGTTTGAAAAGTTTGTTGAGAACGACGTTCGCATTCTGTCCGCGCCGTACGTCGACCACAATGCGCATTCCTTCGCGGTCCGACTCGTCGTTGACGTTCGTAATGCCGTCAATCTTGCCTTCCTTCGCCAGTTGTCCGATGTGTGTACAGAGTTCTGAGGTGTTTGTTCCGTAGGGTACCTCACGAATGACAATTTTGTCGTGCAGGACTCCTGTTTCGATTTCGGTGCGTGCGCGCATGATAATGCGTCCGCGCCCCGTCTCGTATGCGCTGCGTATGCCCTCTGTACCCATGATGTATCCACCAGTGGGGAAGTCGGGGCCTTTGATGTGCGCCATGAGTCCGTCGGTGTCGATTTCCGGATTTTCGATGTATGCTATGCTTCCGTCGATGACTTCACTAATGTTGTGTGTGGGCACGTTCGTCGCCATTCCCACGGCGATGCCCGTAGCACCGTTCACAAGGAACGAGGGGATGCATGTGGGCAGTACGCTTGGCTCCGTACGCGAATTGTCGTAGTTCGCCACCATGTCCACAGTTTCCTTCTCAATGTCCTGCATCATCATTTCTCCCATTACGGAGAGTTTCGCTTCGGTGTATCGCATCGCTGCAGCACCGTCGCCGTCCATCGAGCCGAAGTTTCCCTGTCCGATGACGAGGGGATAGCGCATGGCCCAGGGTTGCGCCATGCGCACCAGGGCGTTGTATACAGAACTGTCGCCATGAGGATGGTATTTTCCCAAAACCTCTCCCACTACGGCTGCCGACTTCTTTGTTGCCTTTTCGTGGGTGATACCCATGTCCCACATTCCATAGAGGATGCGGCGGTGAACGGGTTTGAAACCGTCGCGGACATCAGGGAGGGCACGGCTGACGATGACACTCATCGAATAGTCGATATAGGACGACTTCATCTCGTCCTCAATGTTTACATGCTTAATCCTGTCTGTTTCTTGTATCATTGTTTGCTTTATTGTTTTTTGGGGGTATAGGGAGCGGCACGGCTATGGGAAATGTTCCCTCCCTTTGTGGCGCAAAATTACGCATTCTGAGGCGTTCTGCCAAGTGTTTTTTCTGAATTCTTGCACTTCGTATTGCTTTTAAGGCCCCTTTCGGGCATTCTGGGCGCATATCGCCGCTCTTGGAGTAAAGATGTCGGCAGATGGAGTGGTGGATTGGGAGAGGTAGGGAAGCGTCTGCCTTTTCCGGCATTATTCATGCTTTTCCTTTATCGTTTTTAAGATTGTGCTTTTA
>SFJN01000036.1 GCA_004555055.1 Bacteroidales bacterium
CAAAAGTACGGAGGTTTTATGCAAAGAAGTCCGATGTTTTTGAATCCCCATATCCATACATCTGGAGGCTGTTTCGGAATCCCCCAAAAAAAGTTTTATGAAAAAAACCTACATTTCCTACACCGCATGGAGAAAAATCCAGCAAACAAAGGCATTTTCAGGTGAAGGATAGGGTGTAGGATGAGATGTAGGATAGCCTTTTAGGGTGTAGGATAGCGTCATTTCCGATGCAAAACGACATGGAATCTTGCAAAATGCATAAGGAAACTGCACGATTCAAACTGGTTTTTTGTCCAAAACGTGGTAAAGGGGACGCAAGCAGGAGATGATGTCGTAAACGGCACACAAAAAAAAGCCGAAAGGCGCTGGGAAGCCCTTCTCCTACTGAAGGAGGCTTCGACAGCGGCTTTCGGCCATTTTCATACAGGCTGGTGGAAATCACTGCCCGTACAGGGAGTCAAGTGTATGGTGCGGTCGTCTTCATCTCAACACCTTACGCGAGGAAATGCTACCGTCAGCATTGCGTGTGGTCTCTACAGTCACACCCTTTTGCGCGGCTGCGGTGCGACGTCCCTGGAGGTCGTAGCAGGCAGTGGTGTGCGTCAGTGTGGATGCGCAGACCGTGGAAATACCTTCGGGAAGAGATTCGCGGACGGGGACCTTGACGGAATTGATGACGGCACCGGTGGAGTTGTCGATGACGAGCACCACGACATGGAGGTTGTTGCGGTTCTGGATGAGGGGCGTACCGGCAAATTCCTGCTTCGTGCATACCACGTCCGAGGTGTTTATGCTGTAGGAGTGGCGGTAGGTCTCGCCGTCGCGGACACTGGCAGGGATGCTACCCACAAGTCCGTAGGGGTCGGGAGCCTTGAGGGCCACGTCGTTGAAGTGCAGGCCGTAGACGTAGGCCTTGCCGTCGACGAAGATATCCATCCCGGGCTGTCCGCTCCATTCGGTACAGCCATAGAAATTGTTCGTCTGTACCCAATTGTAGTCCTTTCCGGTAAGGTCGTGCAGGTCGTCGGCCGTAAGGATATATGCCAGGCGATAGTCCAGTGCATCGAGGTCTTCGACAAAGCGTACGCTGGCCTCGATGTCGATGCGTTGCGTATCGTCGGCATCCCACCATGCCACAGCATCAACCCCGACGTTGACAAATTCGTCGGCAATGGCCTTCCAGGTCTTTTCGATGCCGAATGTCGCCCATTCGCCGTCACCGCAATAAGCATCGGTCTTCTTTATACGGTCGAGGTAGGCCGTGGGGAACGACTGCACAGGAATGGCATACTGATTAAGGGGAATGGCCTCCATCAAGTCGTCGAAATGGTAAGAGACAGCCACCCAATCGTCAGGATAGCGCCGCGTCATCTCCTCGAGGCCAGCATAACCGCGGGGACAGTATCCGCACCACAGGCCGGTATACTCCTCCATCAGCGGACGATGGCGGGGCACAAAGCTGTAGACACCGTATGCTGCACTGGCCGAAGGACTGTCCGTTTCGCCGTTTTCTGCACCGTTGACCTGCGTCAGCGTGACATCGACGGTATACATGCCGCGGGCACTGAGGGCAGGGATGGGGAGATCTACGTAGCGCGAGACGCTCACTCCGCACTCTATGGCAGGACTGACGTCGAGACTTGCAGAACCTTTGACGCCTTCGACATCATAGGTGTATGCCAGTGAAGTGATGGGATAGTAGCCGGTGTTGACAATCTCCACGGGTATCACTCCCCGCTGCCCCACTGCGGCACGTCCGGTCTTGGCCGAACCGATGGCAGCGGCATAGTCGGGAAGGTCGTACGAGAGGAGCACCTTCATGGCCGACACGCGGTTCTGGCCTTCGGAACGTGACTCCCAATTGAGAAAGGTGCGCGAGGTATGGACGTAGAACCCGTCGGGATGTACATCGCCGGTGGTGGCCACGGGCGTCGTACCCTGGTCTTCGAGAGCGGTAAGGGTGAACGAATAACCTACATAGACGCCCTCGGCGGGGATGGTGTAGGGCTCGGGGAAATAGACGGTAAGGACATCGTCGACAGGAGTGCCTGCCACTTCCGTCACGTTGGGTACATTCACCTTCTTGCCGTCGGCGTTCTTCTCGAGCTTGAGCTCGGTGGTAATCCAGGCCTTGAAATCCGCCATACCGGCGGTCGAGGGGAAGGGCACCTGCAGGGCTGTCACCTGTTTGCCGATGAGCATGGGGTCGTTGAGACGGATGGCGATGTCATAGGTCTCCACCTTCTTCGTACCCCAATACATCAGGTCGGAAACACCATAGGTGAATTCCACCGCCTTTTCGCGGGCTGTAGCGGGTAGGCTTGTCCAAGACAGCAACGGCAAGAGGAGCAGCAGACGAAACAGAAAACTTTTCATAACAGACTCATTATCAATTAAGTTGCATCAGAATACCTTCTGGGTTTTGCCGTCTGCCTTGCGGACAATCCGCAGACCGGAGCCATTCTTCGAGGCACGGCGGCCCTGAAGGTCGTACCAGGTTTCGGGAAGAGCCTCCGCCCCGACACGGCTGATGCCGTCGATACCATTGTAGTAGTAGACGATATTGGAACGGAGTTCGGTATCGCCATCGCGATAGACGGTCTGCACACCGATGTCATCGAAGCCGGTGGAATAGATGTAGATGGTATGGCGGGCACCGGAGACGAAGAACTCATAGCCGTCGGAGAAGTCGTAGGGAATGTCGGTCATGTCGCCGTCGATGTAGGGATATTCATCGGCATAGAAGGTAACCTTCTCATCGTCGTAGAAGACATTGAAATAGAGGTTTTCGGTATCGAGGAGCGTACCGTTGACATCCTGTGCAGGAATGTTGAATCCTACAAGACCATATCCCATGCCATCCTCGTAGGGGGAGTAAAGCACCACGGAGGGGTCGGCAGGAACACCGCCTCCGGGGAGGAACTGCTGCTGATGGAGGGCGGGAGCATCATAGGCACGTACGGGATAGAGCGTTTCGCGACCGCCGTTTGCGAGCCATGTGGCGGAGGAGTTGAGCGTATGCTCCTCGGCGTTGTAGTCGAAGACGATGGCATCGAGGGCATCGTATTTGTTGTATGCACCGGTGGGTGTCGCGCCCATCATATAGAGATGGAACATGCTTTCCTCGTCGGCACCCACATACTGACGACCTTCGAAAGTCACCTTGTCACCCTCGACCTTGCCCTTCACCACACCGTCGGGAAGGCTCTTCACCAGTCCGGAAACATAGACATCGTTGCCGTCGAAGCCCACCTTCACGTTATGGCTGTCACCGTTGGCGCCATAGTTGAAGACCCACTTCTGCATCTCCACTCCTGCAGGCACGGCTGTCGTCTTGTCGGTAAATTCCGTAAAGCTTACGTTGGTATCGCCGTATCCGGTCCAGGTTCCGTCCTCATAAGTCAGACCTACCATCAGCGATGCATCGTGCTGCCAGATACCGTCCTCCTTGATGTCGAACACCAGTTCGGTGCCGGTCTTGTCGACCTCATAGGTATTGGAGTAGGCATTGTACACCATGCGCGAAAGCACGAAGTAATACTCGTAACCGTAACTGTTGGCATAGTATACGGTCTGGGGGGTATCGAAAACCACCTGATTATCCCTGACCTTACCCTTGATCCACGATTTGAGAGGATAGGAGGCAAAGGGGCTTTTCACCCACACCGTACCATCCTCGGCATATACCACACGGCCGACGGACTGTCCGATGCTGAAGCTCTGACCACCATTGTAGTAGTCGTAGGTGTAGGTGGTGGCGGACCGGTCGTACTCCATCAGGGTTCCTGCGGGCTGTTCGCTGTAGACGCCGTGCTCGTCCTGTGCAAAAGCATGGCCAAAAGGAAGTGCACATGATACAAGACATGTGCACACAAGCGTAAAGATTTTCTTCATAAATGTTGGAATAATTTTGCTTTTCTATATCATACTGCCACAAATTTAGGGCTATCCGTGCCGTTTTGCAAAGGCAACCTTAAAATATGGGAGCAAAAAGGAAGTGTATTGTTTGTTTTTGACACATACAGTTTGCATTACAAAAGATTTTCCTGCGATGCTTTTTCAGGAATCCGGGCAGCAGGAAAAAGGGATTCCTAAAGAATGGGCGGACGTCGGAAACACTGGGGATACACACAGTACAAGAGAAGGAATAAGGGAAGGAAAGGAGCGCGGAAAAGGCGTTTTTTGCAGAGCGTTCCTTACGGTTTACCTCCGAAAGCACATTTTTACACCGCTTTTGCCCCTACGTATGGCCGAAGAGTACAGGCTTTTGCTTAACTTTGCATTAATTTAGACGCAACGCGCGCATACACGTCGTACCCACATACGGGACAAGAAAGAACATACGACTGAAAAAACAGGAAACTGCCCTACATGACACCACACAGCATACTACGTTCCACAGTACCCTGCCTCATGATGGTCGCCCTCGTTGCCGGAATACTTGCCGGATGCGGGCCGACAACGGTACCCTCACCGTCCGGAATGCCGGCAACGGAAGAGGAAACCGACAGCATCCTGAGGCTGGACGCCCCCACCTCCACTGCCGACACCCACAGAACTATGGCAGCGGACAGCACAGCGACAGTGCAGAACGAAGATACCACTGAAGAAACAGCCAGCGGTTCCGGCACGGACACCGACTCCATTGCGAACGCCCGCAGAGACCTGGCAGCAAGCATCGACAGCCTGAACCGCCAGCTGGCAGTACGCCGCGATACCACAATCATCTTCGGCGACACCCTTGACATTGCCGCAGCCGAAGACAGCACGGCACACAATGACACCACTGCACGACGCAAGCCCAAGGAATCGGGTATCGACGCCCCTGTAACCTATACCGCCAAGGACTCCATCGTCTATGAAGCCGCATCGGGCAATGCGCTGCTCTTCGGAGAGGCAAAGGTACACTATCAGAACATGGACCTTGAGGCCGATGCCATCATCATGAACATGGACTCCTCGCTCGTACATGCCGTGGGTACCGTCGACTCGCTCGGCACCGTCCAGGGCAGCCCGGTATACAAGCAAGGCAACGACACGTATGAAAGCGAAAGCATGTCGTTCAACTTCAAGACGAAGAGGGGATTCATCTCCGGCGTGAAGACGGAACAGGGCGACGGTTTCCTGCAGAGCGAACGCTCGAAGCGCATGGACGACGGCATGTTCTATGTGGAAAATGCAAAGTACACCACCTGCGACGCCGACCATCCGCACTTCTACCTGAAACTTACAAAGGGAAAGATCAACCCCGGCAAGGAGGCCTTCTTCGGACCTGCCTATCTTGTCGTGGAGGATGTCCCGCTACCCATAGCCGTACCCTACGGTTTCTTCCCCTTTACCAAAAGCTACTCGTCGGGAATCATAATGCCTACCTATGGCGACGAGATGGCACGCGGATTCTATCTCCGCGACGGAGGATACTACCTGGCCATCAACGACAAGATAGACCTCAAGATACTGGGCGAAATCTACACCAAGGGCTCGTGGGGACTGAGCGGCGAAACACGCTATGCCAAACGCTATCGGTTCCGCGGAAATGCCATGGTGTCGTACCAAAACACGGTGAACGGCGACAAGAACATGCCGGACTATACGAAACAGACGAGTCTGAAGGTGACATGGACCCACTCGAGCGATGCCAAGGCAAATCCCAACCAGAGTTTCTCGGCACGCGTGAACTTTGCCAGTCAAAACTATGAGCGCAGCAATCTGAACTCGATGTACAACCCGCTGGCCTACACGCAGTCGACGCGTGCATCGTCCATCAGCTACAGCCGTTCCATACCCAAAATCGGGATGAACATCGCTTCGTCGGCTAACATCACGCAGAACATGCGCGACTCCACACTGGCCGTAACCCTGCCTGACCTCTCCATCTCCGTATCGCGCTTCTACCCCTTCCGACGCCGGCAGGTGGCAGGCAAGGAACGGTGGTATGAGAAAATATCCATGTCGTATACAGGACAGCTGTCGAACTCTTTCAACGGAAAAGAGGACAGGCTGCTGCACTCAAACCTCGCCACAGAATGGCGGAACGGCATGCAGCACCGCGTGCCCATAGACGCAACTTTCCAACTCTTCAAGCACATCAACATCTCGCCGTCGTTCTCCTTTCGCGACATCATGTATGTAAGCCGCATTGAACGCGACTGGGACTCCCGCCGTCAGCGCGAGGTGTGCGACACGGTCTTCGGATTCTACAACCTCTACGACTGGAGCACCTCGCTGAGTATGAACACCACGCTCTACGGATTCTACAAACCGCTGAAGCGCTTCTCGCGCGGAAAGGTCGAAGCCATACGCCACGTCTTCAAACCGCAGGTGAGTTTCTCCTATTCGCCGGACTTCACCACCGACCGCTACGGATACTACGACACCTATGTAAAGACCGATGCCAACGGTGAGGTATCCACCGTACGCTACTCGCCCTACCAGGGACTGCTCTACGGCTTCCCCAACGGTACAAAGTCCGGAAGCATCAGTTTCGGCATCTCGAACAACATCGAAATGAAGGTAAAGTCGGACCGCGACACCACCGGTTTCCGGAAAATCTCGCTCGTCGACGAACTTTCGGCGAACATGTCGTACAACCTTGCGGCGAAGACCCGGCCATGGAGCGACCTGAACATGAGGATTCGCCTGAAACTCACCAAACGCTACACCTTCTCGCTCAACGCCGTCTTCGCTACCTATGCCTACGAGAAAGACGAAAACGGCAACGTGCGCGTCGGCGACAAAACGGAATGGAGCCAAGGACGTTTCGGACGATTCCAAGGCATGAGCCAAAACCTTTCGTACACCATCAACAACCAGAAGGCTCTCACCTTCTTCAACCTTCTGAGAGGACGGGGATGGGGCGAACTCTTCGATTCCATCAGGGGCAAGGACAAGGAGGACAGGACCCAGAGAAACGAGGACGAAGAGGAAGACGACGAATACCTGGATGAAGAGGGTGATGTCGACGATGCCAACATCGACCCCGAACTGCGGCGCGGACAGAAGGGCCGGCAGAAGAGCGTCGGCGTGGACGAAGACGGATACCTCATCTTCAGCATGCCATGGAGCCTCACCTTCAGCTACGGCATCACCATGCGCGAGAACACACAGGCGAAAATCAACGAGCGGCGCATGCGATATCCCTACTCCTTCACCCACACACTGAGCTGCTCGGGATTCATACGCATTGCCAGCGGATGGAACATCTCCTTCACCTCAGGATACGACTTCAACTACCACGACCTCTCCATGACCACCATTTCGCTGAGCCGAGATTTGCACTGTTTCGAAATGTCGTGCTCCATAGTCCTCAAACCTTATACCAGCTACAACTTCTCGTTCCGTGCCAGAAGTTCCGAACTCGCTGATGCACTCCGGTACGAAAAACGGAGTTCAAGAAGCACAAACATCGACTGGTATTAACTTTTTCTGCAAACACATTTCACACCACCATGACTATGAACAGAAACCTGCTGTATATGCTCTCTGCATGGGTACTGGCAATTGCCGCATCCACCCTTGCAACCTCCTGTACGGAAAACGAAGAACTCGGACAATACTCGGCCTATTTCATGCCGACACGTCCGGCAGGCATTGAACTCTACGCTGACCAGACACGCGACAGCACCACCATTGTCTCCACCATATCGTGGGATATCACCACACAGGCCACGACCGGCGAAGACGGATGGCTGAGATTCTCTCCCGGAAAAGCCGACGTGGTGCCCAACGGACAACTTTTCCAACGGGTGAACATCACGGCAGAGGCCAACACCACCGGGTATATCCGTGAGAGCCTGATGAAGGTGAATCTCCAAACCGACCGCATCGACGGCATAGCCATGCCCGTCAGACAACTGGGATGGATGGACATCACCGTGCCGCAACCCCGCTTCACCACCGACGACAAGGCCACCATGCAACCCATCTTCGAAAGCACGCTGAAGGCCTCGGACATCAATGCGACCATGGTATGCCACATCTTCACCATGGCCACACTGAAGAGCGATGCCGAATGGCTCGTCATTCCCGAAGAACTGCAGAGCATACGTGGCGGTGACCGCACGCTCATCTTCAGTGTCGAACCCAATCACACCGGCACAGAACGCACGGCACACGTCACACTGACCTCGACATTGGGATGCAGCAACGTCGTCACATTTATCCAGAAAGCGGAATAATGCAGATTCTTTCTCCACAACATCCGACTTCCTGTAAGGCACGACTTGCCGCCATATGCCTGTTACTCTGCATGACAGTGGCAAACGCCGTGGCAGACGGACGCATCAAAGTGGCATGCATCGGCAACAGCGTCACCTTCGGCCACGGCATCGAAGGGCGCGACAGCCTGGCCTATCCGGCACAACTGCAACGGATGCTCGGCGACAACTATGAAGTCAGGAATTTCGGAAAAAGCGGAGCCACACTCCTCCGACACGGACACCGTCCCTACAACGAACAGGAAGAATACCGCAAAGCCCTGGAATTCGGTGCTGATATCGCGGTCGTACATCTCGGGCTGAACGATACCGACCCGCGCAATTGGCCGAACTTCCGCGACGAATTCGAACACGACTACCGCCAGCTCATCGACAGTCTGCAGGCAGCAGCTCCCGAAGGACATCTAAAGCGGCTCGTCATCTGCCTGATGACACCCATCTTCAGCGGTCATCCCCGTTTCGAAAGCGGCACACGCGACTGGCACTCCGAAATCCAGGATGCCATCCGGAGGGTGGCCACGCACTATGGGGTGGACCCGCTCGACATCCATTCGCCGCTTCACTGCCGTCCCGACCTTTTTCCGGACAACCTGCATCCCACGGCAGAAGGTGCGGAGATACTGGCGCGGACCGTCTACGGCGGCATCACCGGCGACTGGGGCGGACTGTCACTTCCCGAGGTATACGGCAACGGCATGGTGCTCCAGCACGATGCTCCGGCCATGGCAGGACGTGCAAATGCAGGAACAAAGGTGACGGTGACCGTCCGAGGGAAGCACTACAAGCAACGGACAACAGTCACCGCCGACGGCAACGGATACTGGAGGACGGCACTGGAACCGCTGAAACCTGGCGGACCCTATACCATCGACATCGAAACTACAGACAAGGAAACCTTGCAGCTGCAGGACATACTGGCTGGCGAGGTATGGCTGTGCTCGGGACAGAGCAACATGGCTTTCCGCCTCGACCAATGCGCCACAGCACAAAACGACGTGCTGCAGGCTCCGGCATACGAGGAAGTGGAAAAAGGGGCTTGCCTGCGGTTCTTCAACATGCGCGGACGCTGGGACACCTACGACAACACATGGACATCGGAAGCCTGCGACTCCGTCCGACTTCTACAATACTTCAGCCCCACACACTGGACTCCATGCAACGCCATGACGGCGGCAGGATTTTCGGCCATCGGCTACCATTTCGGGCGCGTGCTTGCCGACTCTCTGCAGATGCCCGTAGGGCTGATTTGCAATGCCGTCGGAGGTTCCACCACTGAAGCATGGGTGGCACGCACTACCCTGGAGAAGGAATTCCCCGCCATCCTCAAGCCATGGATGCATAACGACTTCATCCAGGATTGGGCACGGTCGCGTGCGGCACGGAACCTCGGCGTGACAGGTAAAAAAGCCGAGGACACCAGACTCCTGCGACATCCATTCCTGCCCTCCTACCTTTTCGAAACAGCCATCGCACCGCTACGGGCCTTTCCCATCAAGGGTGTGGCATGGTATCAGGGCGAATCGAATGCCCACAACAAGGAGGCGCACGACAAACTCTTCACCCTCCTCGTCGATTCATGGCGTACGGAGTGGAACGACCTGGGCATGCCCTTCCACTTCGTCCAACTCTCAAGCCTGTCACGGCCCTCATGGACCTGGTTCCGCGACAGCCAGCGCATCCTGCAGAGCGAAATCCGAAACACCGGAATGGTGGTTTGCAGCGACCTTGGCGACAGTCTCGACGTTCATCCCCGCCACAAACGTGAAGTGGGTGAGCGGATGGCGGCACAGGTGCTCCACGAGCACTACGGATATTCCCACATCGTGCCATGCGGACCAGTGCCTCTCGGAGCAGTCTTCACGGACGAAAAAGCCATCATATTCTTTGACTATGCAAACGACCTGCATGCCTGCGACGGTGATGTGCTGCGCACCTTCGAAATTGCAGGGCCCGACGGCGTCTTCTATCCTGCAGAAGCCACGGTGACGGGCGAGGGGAAGCTCACGGTGACCGCCGCCCCCATGGTGAAGGAGGCCACAAGCGTGCGCTACGGATGGCAACCCTTTACCCGTGCCAATATGGTCAACAACGCCGGACTGCCCACCTCCACCTTCCGCTTCGACAAGAAATGAGCGCAGGGGGGGTCGACTGTTTCTCCCCCTGTTTCCTCTGTTTCCGGCACCTACTGCCGGAGAATGATGCCGGAACAGCACAGAGTAGCCAAAAAGACGTCTCACCTTCTCCGTTTTTAGGATTCCCTTTCCACACCATCCCTTCCCATACATTCCATGCAAATCATCGTTGAATGGGTGCTTGAGCACCTGAGCTATTGGGTCATCGTGGTCTTTATGGCCATCGAAAGTTCCTTCATACCCTTTCCCTCCGAGGTCATTGTGCCGCCTGCGGCATGGCTGGCCACGGTAAGCGGCGAGATGAACATCGTGCTCGTCATCGTCTGTGCCACCATAGGCGCACTCATCGGTGCCCTCGTCAACTATGGCCTTGCCCTATGGCTTGGCCGCCCCATCGTATATGCCTTTGCCAACAGCCGTTGGGGACATCTGCTGCTGATTGATGCGGAAAAGGTGGAAAATGCCGAAAAGTTCTTCGACCGCCACGGAGCCGTCTCCACATTCGTCGGACGTCTGGTGCCTGCCGTACGGCAACTCATCAGCATCCCCGCCGGACTGGCACGCATGGGACTGGCACGGTTCGTTTGCTTCACCACCCTCGGCGCCGGCATATGGAACACCATCCTTGCCCTGCTGGGATACTATTGCAGCCGGATTCCCGGACTGGAAACCAAGGAACAGGTTGTGGAGCTGGCCGGACGCTACAGCCACGAAATCGGATATGCCATTCTTGCCGTCATCCTCATCGCACTCCTATATATATTATATAAGGGCGGAGTCTTCAAGGGAGGGCGGAAAGCATAACTCCCCCGAATAGGGATTTCATGCAAACCTGCCGGATGAGTTTTCGTCCTTCCCGCTCCCTGCGTTCCACACATCTGACTCTTTGAGGACGTATATGCTCCCCTAAAGATTCCACGACACTCTCCCCTACCCTTTTCCGTCTTTCCCCTCCCTGTTCTTCCACGACTATGGACACCGCATCCCCCATGACACTCCGTTTCTGCCCTACTCTCCGGGCCCGCATCGCGTTGCCGCCCTCAAAGAGCATTTCGGCACGTGCCCTCATCGTACAGGCCTATGCCGGACAAGACGGCATGGTTGCCGGACTTTCGGACTGCGATGACACACGTGCCATGCGCCATGCCCTGGCAGAGGGGCGCCACGAAACCACAGTTGACATCGGGGCTTCAGGTACGGCCATGCGTTTCCTTACGGCTTATTTCGCCACCCGCGAAGGAGAGACTCACATCCTCACCGGTACAGCGCGAATGCTTCAGCGCCCCATCGGACCGTTGGTGGATGCCTTAAGGACTCTGGGAGCAGAAATACACTACGAAGGTGCTGCAGGATATCCACCGCTCCGCATCGTCGGCCACAACCTGCAGGGAGGACGGGTGAGCATAGCAGCCAATGTGAGCAGCCAATACATTTCGGCACTGATGATGGCCGGTGCCGTCATGCCGCAGGGACTGGTCATCGAACTGCTTGGAAAAGTCGCCTCACGCCCCTACATCGAAATGACGCTGCAACTGATGCGGCAATGGGGAGCCTCGGCAACCATGGACGGCAATACGGTCTCCGTACTTCCCGGAAAAGGCTATCATCGGGAAACGCCTTACGACATCGAACCCGACTGGAGCGCGGCTTCCTACTGGTATGCGCTGGTGGCACTTTCGCCGGATGCCGAAGCCTCGGTCGAACTGCCCGGACTGTCGCCCGACAGCATCCAGGGCGACCGCGTATGCGCCTCGCTTTTCGCCACTTTGGGCGTAGACACCTGCCCGACTCCCGAAGGCGGACTGCGCCTCAGAAAGAGGCAAGGCTACCAACGCCCTTCCGCTATGCAACACTATGCAATGGCAGACTGTCCCGACCTGGCCCAAGGGCTTGTGGTTACCGCCGCACTTCTGGACATTTCCTTCACATGCAACGGACTGGAAAGTCTTAAGATCAAGGAAACAGACCGTATGGAGGCACTCTTACGGGAAATGAAAAAACTCGGACGGCACCTTCATGCTCCCGACGACGGGCATCTGACCTTCATGCCGACGGACTCCGAAAAGGCCGCAGAAGATATGGTTCCGCCATGTATCGAGACCTACGACGACCACCGGATGGCGATGGCCTTCGCACCGGCGGCATGGTGTTTTCCGGGACTGCAGATTGCACATCCCGAGGTTGTCAGCAAAAGTTATCCGGAATTCTGGGAACATCTTGCCTGCCTTACCTCAGCATCCTGACACCTTTCCGATGTTTAATTTATAGCACATCCCTTAACCATTCCCCATCTACCTTCCCGCCATGACAGCACTACTCCTTCTGCTTCTTGCCCTTGGCATTGTAGCGGCACTCATCGGTACCGCCCTGCAATGGTGGCACTCGGTCCACAATCCCGGCAGCACGACGGAACCTGTCATACGCCAACGCCCCAGCGACTGCTGCGGACAGCACGAAGTGTGCGAGAAGGAAAGCCTTCTGGCAGCCGTCAGCAAGGAGGTGGAATATTATGACGACGAAGAACTTGACCGTTTCGCCGGACGACGCGCCGACAGCTACGACATGCACGAAACGGACGAATTCGAAGAGATTCTGACCACCTTACGCTCCGAAGACGTGGCAGGATGGGTACGTTCGCTGCAACTTCGCGGCATCGAACTCCCCGATGCCCTGCGCGACGAAGTCATTCTCATTGTGGGCGAACGCCGCCAATGAAACAAGGTTCCTATCCTCTTCTCCCCTCCACCTCCATTACCTTCTTTTTCCGTACCATCAATGAAACTCCACCACATCCCATACATCCTCCTTCTGGCACTGCTCTGCACCGCATGCTCCACGAAGAAGAACACGGCATCGACACGTCGGTGGCAATCCTTTGTAACGCGCTATAACGTTTACTTCAATGCCGAACAGGCATATATCGAAGGCCGTACCGCACAGGACAAGGGATTGAAGGAAAACTATACGGAACGCCTGCCCATCTTCGGTGTGGGGTATGAGAAACAGCGGTCGCTGGGAAAGAGCAACTTTGAGACGGCTGTCACAAAATGCGAAAAGGCCATACAGCTGCACAGCATCAAGAAAAAGCCTGCCTCCGATGCCGGGAAGACCAAGACCGAAGCCCGTAAGCAATGGCTCAGCCGGAAGGAATTCAACCCTTTTCTGAAGAATGCATGGCTGTTGATGGGCAAAGCCCAATTCCAGAAGGGCGACTTCACGGAGGCGGCCGCCACGTTCTCGTATATCACACGTTTCTATGCCCCCGAGCCTGCAGTCGTGGCTGAAGCACGCATTTGGTTGGCACGCTGCTACGCGGAGATGGACTGGTTTTACGATGCCGAAGACGTCATACGACGGATGGACCGCGACACCATGCCGCAACGCCTCGCCACCGAACGCGCACTGACCATGGCCGACTGGCACATACGGCAGGACCATCTTGAAGAGGCTGTGCCACACCTGAAACGTGCCATCAAGGGAGAAAAGGGGAAAGCACGCCGGGCGCGACTGTACTTCCTGCTCGGACAAACCTATATGGAACTCGACCGCAAGCAGGAAGCCTACAAGGCTTTGGGAAAGTGCATTTCGAATAGCCCGTCGTACGACATGACCTTCCATGCACGCATACTGCAGACCGAAGCCATCACTACCGCATCGAACGCAAAATCCATGGTCAAGCGGCTGAAAAGGATGGCAAAGAGCGACAACAACAAGGACTATCTCGACCAGGTGTACTATGCCATCGGCAACATCCATATGACCCAGGGCGACACACTGGCGGCCATCAGTGCCTACGAAACCGGACGTGCCAAAGCCACGCAACGCACACTGGAGACCGCTGTACTGCTGCTGCGCCTCGGTGACATCTATTGGGACCAGCGCCGGTTCGACAAGGCACAGCCGTGCTTCACAGAAGCCATCGGACTCATTGACAAGGAATTCGAAAACTACGAAGAAATCACCCGACGTTCCAAGGTGCTCGATGCCCTGGTTCCCCCCACCACAGCCATCCACCTCCAGGACTCCCTGCAATGGCTTGCTACCGCAAGCGAAGGCGAACGCCTTGCCGCCATCGACCGAGTCATTGCCGAACTCAAGAAAAAGGAGGAGGAAGAACGCAAAGCCCGCCGTGACTCTGCTGCCGAAGCACGACGGGGCGAAGCCATGCAGGAGGGGGAAGGTGCAAATGCCGGAAGGGGAAACATACAGAAGCCTTCGCAACAGAATGCCTCAAAGGAATGGTATTTCTATAACGTCCAGCTGGTAAACGAGGGCAAGCAGGCTTTCAAAAAAGCGTGGGGAAACCGAAAGAACGAGGACGACTGGCGCCGCAGCAACCGCACGGTGCTTGCCAACAACGACCATGATGCCTACGACTATGCCGCCGCCGACAGCATAGAAGCCCTGAAGCAGGCTGTAACAGACTCGCTCGCCGCCACCGGAATGAGCGAGAAAGACATCAAGCGATGGTTCAAGCAGCAGGAAGAGGCTGAGGAAAAGGCACGTCTGGCAGCCGAAGAGGCTGAGAAGAACGACCCCGTCAACGACCCTCACCAACGCGAATACTATCTGGCGCAGATTCCGTTTTCCGCGGAACAGAAGGCGGAGTCGGACTCCATCCTCCGCGAATCGCTCTTCGATGCCGCTGTCGTGGAGAAGGACCAGCTTGAAGACTTTGGACTTGCTGCCGAAACCTTCGGACGCCTGGAACGACAATTCCCCGATTTCGACCGTCTCGACGAGACATGCTACCACATGTTCCTGCTCTACAGCCGTTGGAGCGAACGCGAACGGGTGGCAGGACATGCCTCCGAAGCCCAGCGGCTGAAAGACATTGCGGAAAAATACAGGCAGCGGTTGCGGACGGCCTATCCCGACTATGCCATGACTCCTGTCATCTGTGACCCAGACTATGAATACAATGCCCGCTACGGACGCGAGATAGAAGACTCGCTCTATACCCTCGCCTACGACGCTTACCGCCAGGGCGACCGCCAGCGTGTGCAGGAACTCTACGAACGCTCCACAAAGAATTTCCCCAAGGGTCTCAACCGCCCGAAATTCATTTTCGTACATGCCCTCTCGCAACTGGGCACAGTTCCCTCGGACAGCATCAGTGCCATGCTTACCACCCTCCTGAAGGAATATCCGAAAAGCGACGTGGCGGAAATGGCAGGAATGATTGCCAAAGGCCTGGCATCGGGACGCACCATCCACGGCGGCTCCTACGACATCGCCAGCCTCTGGAACCGGCGCACCGAAGAGACGGAAGCGGACAATGCCGCTGCCGGAACGGAACGCGCGCTCTCGCCGGAACGCGACGTCCCCTTCGTCTTCCTTATCGCCTATCCCACCGGCACCGCGCTCTACGACACCAGTCCTGAGGCAGGAGCAAATGCAAGCGACGACATGCTCCTCTACAACCTCGCACGCTTCAACTTCTCCACCTATGTGTTCCGAGGCTTCGATATCATCAAGGAAAGGCGGGCTGACATCACACAGTTCCGCATCGCTGGGTTCCGCAACTTCGACGATGTCCACAACTATGCACAGCGCATCTTCCACGACAAGGAGATGGCAGAAGTGCTGCGAAAGACGCGCATAGAACTGATTTCGGAAAAGAACCTTCAGAAACTCGGGTCGCTCTACACCTACGAGGACTACCGCCAGTTCTACGACTCATGCTTCGTAGCCCTCGACATTGCCGATGGACTGCCCGAGGGCTTTACGCCAGAAGACGATGCAGCCGACGATGCCCATTACGAGGAGACGCTACCCGATGCAAGCCTCTACAGGAAACCTGCAGAGGAACTGGATGCCGAAGGCGGAAAGGAAGAAGAAGGACAGCGCACCGAAGACACGCCGGACACCGAAAAACCGGACACGCTACTACGCAACGGGGAGGAGGAATTCTACGAAGAGGGCGAAGGCCATGCTGCAGAATCCGAAACCTTCTACATCGAAGAGCCTTCAGAACAGTCGGGCACGCCAAGGAAAACGGCTGATGACGAGGAGATTGTTGCTGACGATAGCAACACCAAGGCAAAGACCTCGACGAAGAATGACGACGAGGAAATCGTCATCGAAGACTCTCCTACAAATGCCAACGCCAAGTCATCGACAAAGAATGACGACGACGAGGAAATCGTCATCGAAGACTCT
>SFJN01000230.1 GCA_004555055.1 Bacteroidales bacterium
GTCACGCAGCTGCTCCGGGGAGTAGTTGTTCTGCGTGACGTAATAGGCGAACCGTCCGTCCTTCGTGCCGACGGCAGTCCGATGTGTCTTATATCTCATGTCGGCGCCGCACTTCACCGGGTCGATTTTCTTCCCGGCGATGATGACGTGGACGCACTCCATGTAGTTGGCCTTCGCGTTGGGGACGACCTCCACCTTGAAGTCCGAAGCCGTGTCCCAGCTGATGCCCCAGGCCGTGTAGTTCGGCTTGCACTTGACTGAGCCCGCCGACTTCAGGTGGCAGCAGGGCTTCCCAGAGCGGAGGAAGATGGCAGCGTTCATCAGGAAGTCGCCGCCGGTCTCCGTCAGCATCCGCTTCAGGTTGTTGGTGGTGGACCGCAGCTTCCTGGTGTTGAAGTAGATTTTGACCCACTCGATTTCAGAGAGCGGGTATGTACCCGCTCTCGTCATTTGCCGTCCTCCGATACCCGCTGGGTGCCGAAGTAGAAACCGATGACCACCGTGAAGATGGTCAGGAACTCCGAGCCGCTGATAGTCCCTCGCAGAGCCAGCGCGGAAAACACCGCAGTCAGGGTGACTGTGACGATGGACTTCACCGTCAGCAGGTTCGCAAAACGCTTTTTCAAATCCATGATGGCCTCCCTCACGCCTTGTTGGCGTCCTCCAGGTCTTCGATTCGATGATTGATGACCTTGATTTGCTCTTCCACAACGGGCATCCGCTTCGCAAAATTGTTGTGCTCCCGGACCTCCCGCGTCAGCTCGTCAATGCGGGTCTCCATGACTGCCTGCGTTTTCTGGTTGGCAAGCAACACACCGACCAGCGTGATACCGCCGGTGATGAGTGCGACGATGATTTCATTCATAGGCTGAACCTCCTCAAAAATAAGAGGGAACCTGGACTCCAGGTTCCCTCATCACATATTCTGTTTGGGCACAGCCCTCAGATGGTCACTCGCTTTGCCTTCACGGCATAGCCGTCCTCGTCGTAGGTCACATCATAGCGGCCCGCCTTCGTGCGCTGCCGGACCACCTGGCCCGCCAGTTCCTTCCGGCGCCGCATATCCGGGGTCTTGGGAAGGACCTCAGCCTCCTCCGTGGCAGGGATGAAACCCTCCGCGTCCTCGCGCTCCCGCTTGGCAGCCAGCTCCTCTTCGGTCAGATGCTCCAGATGGAACTCGGTAACGCCTGCCTCCTTCAGCGCGGCGTTGGTCTCCTCCAGGGTCTTCTCTCCGGCAGTGTACTTGCCGATGATTTCAGCGATAATACTCATGTCGTCTGTTCCTCTCTTTCATCAGATTACTCAGCGACCTCGGCCTGCGCGGGGGTCAGCAGCCCGGACAGCTCCACATACTGGGCCTCCGTCAGCTTGTTCGCGGCAAAGAAGATGTCCAGCTTCTCAGCCATACCCTCGGTGTTGCCTCTCTCGATCATGCGCTTCAAAGTTCTGTACAGCATGGTGTGTTCTCCTTTCTCATTCCGCAATTCCAAGTTCCAGCAGTGTCAGCCGGTACTCTTGGTCCACATTCATGGCGTCCGCATCCACAACGGACTGCTGGGTGTTGGTGAGGTCTTCGCCGGTGTCCACCTCGTAGCACAGGGCACCGTCCTCGAACAGATACGGGGTCCCGTGGTACACCACGCCCTCGGCTCTGGCGGCGTCCGTCAGAACATAGACACCGTTCTTTCGGTTGACCCGAATGTAGTTCGCCTTTTCGGTCAGGAAAGATTCTCCCGTCGCAGTCGTGATTCTGTACATTCTCACACCTCCAAAAGTAAACGGATGCGCCGAAGCTCCGGCACATCCGCATTGTAAAAATCGTGATTCCAAACCCAAAAGTCGTCGTGGTCTGCTCTCCGCAGCCGGTTCGCTCCGGCGTCCGCCCACAGCTTATCCCATCGTGCCTGGTGCTTTGCATCCCGGCGCTCCAGTGTGCGTCGGATGTCCTGCACCAGTTTTCCACGTTCTTTCCCGAGTCCATCGTCGTCCCGAGAGAAGTGGTCGTAGGCGTTCTGGCTGGTGACCGCGCACAGGCGTCTCCCGTCCTCCAGGACCAGGTAGCCGTCCTGTGTCTCGCAGGCGGTCCCATACGGCAGGTTTACCGCTCCGCAGATTGCCTGGCCCTTGAACCGGTTGGTCACGATATAGCGCATAGATTATCCTCCTCGTACATGGCGTGGTACATCCGCTTCAGCTTCAGCACACGCCCATGGTCGTCAAAATAGTCGTAGTAAGAAGTCTGGCTCTGCAAGAAAGCCTTCACTGCCTCCATGGTCATCTCACCGGACTTCACCTTCGGGATGAAGGCCCGCAGCTTCCGCCGGGCCCGCTTCATACCGTCTCGGCAGCCGTGGACCTTGACGGCCCCGGTGTCGGTCAAAAGGAACTTCGCCTTGCAGAACCGGAAGTGACGGTCCAGTGGAATGACCTTACACTTCTGCTTGTTGACCCGGATTCCACAGGACTCAAACCGGCGCACAATCTCGTGCCCCATTTTCTTCAGCTCGTCCAGGTCGTGCCAAATCAGGTAGTAGTCGTCCATGTACCGCCCGAAGCCGTGGGCTCCCAGCTGGCACTTGACCCAGTTGTCTATCGAGCTGGGCAGGGCTACCATCTCCTGCTGACTGGGCTCGATGCCCAAAGGCATCCCGCGTCCCGGTGTCGGGCACGGAGAATACCGGACCACAGCGTCCGCGAGGGACCGCAGGCCACGGTTCAGGATAAGGTCCTGGTGCCGTTGATAAAGGAGCTCATGCGGCGCATTGGGGAAGAACCCCTTCAGGTCAATCAGCAGGACACCGCCCTGCCGACCATACCTCCGATAGTGCCACCGCAGCTGGTCCTTCAGCCGTGAGAACGCAAAGTGAAGGCCCTTATTCCTCTGGCTGGCCCCGTTGTCATAAATCATGCTCGGGGTGTACAGGGGAATCAGGACCTCTCCGCAGAGGGTCTTGTGAATCTGCCGGTCAGTGATGTGTGGCGCGTCGATGGGACGTACTTTTCCACGTTCCACCAGGGTGAAGTGAACGCACCTTCTCGGTTTCCACTTTCCCGTCAGAATCGCTTTCCTCCGGCTTGCGGTGCCGGAGAAAAGATGCAGTTCAAAGTTCTGTGTGCTCTGTTTCCAGCGCACACCGTTGCAGCACTTCTTTCCGTAGAAGAAC
>SFJN01000231.1 GCA_004555055.1 Bacteroidales bacterium
ACCCGTGTGGAGCTTGTCCGCATGGACGACTGCCAAGCGCCGCCTGCCGGAACACACGGAACCGTCCTTGGAGTGGACGATACGGGCAGCCTTCTGATGAAGTGGGACAACGGCAGCGGGCTGAACGTGGTCTGCGGCGAGGACATCGTGAAAAAGCTGGATTCCGTCAACACCATCTATTCCAAGCTGGTTTCCAGCGAAAAAAGCTGCTCGGACGTCGTGTCGTAACCGCCATAACATACACAAAACCGGCCCAGAAAGATTGTGTAGTATATACTCAGAATTGACTTGCTATATCCTCCGTTTAGAGCGAATATGTCACTACCGAAAGGGAAAACACACCAAAACGAAAACGGAGGATACCACCATGACAGAGAAAACAGCACGCCAGATTGAGAACCTTAAGAACCAGACCATCGGGGTTGAGATCGAGATGAACAGCATCACGAGGGAAAAGGCAGCGCAGATTGCCGCCGACTTCTTCGGGACGGGCAGAAGCCAGAACACGGCGAGCCGCAACGGATACAGCACCTGGTCGGCTTGGGACGGCGACGGACGCGAGTGGAAATTCCAGAAGGACGTTTCCATCGCGGGGCCGGACAGCGAAAAGTGTGAACTGGTGACGCCCATCCTCCGCTACGGGGACATCGAAACCCTGCAGGAGCTTATCCGCCAGCTCCGCCACGCAGGCGCGAAGAGCGATGCCAGCCGGGGCTGCGGAGTACACATCCACATCGGGGCAAACGGACACACAGCGCAGACGCTGCGCAACCTGGCAAACATCATGGCAAGCCACGAGAGTTTGATTGCCGAGGCGCTTGACCTCGACCACCGCCGCATGAGCCGCTACTGCCGGACGGTTGACCCAAGGTTCCTGGAGCAGGTCAACAAGAAGAAGCCCACCACGATGACGCAGCTTGCTGACATCTGGTACACCAGCCACGGCGCGAACTACGGACGCGACCAGCACTATAATGACAGCCGCTACCATATGCTTAACTACCACGCGACCTTCACCAAAGGCACGGTCGAGTTCCGGCTCTTCCAGTTCGATGCGCCGACCACCGACCGCAGGGGCGGGCTTCATGCGGGACAGCTGAAAAGCTACATCCAGCTTTGCCTCGCACTCAGCCAGATGGCGAAGGAAGTCAAGACGGCAAGCCCCAAGCCCCAGCAGAACGAGAATCCGAAATATGCGATGCGGACCTGGCTCCTGCGGCTGGGATTCATCGGAGATGAGTTTGCGACCGCAAGGGACATCCTTACCAGACGCTTAAGCGGAGACGCCGCCTTCCGCAATGGCAGAGCCGCTTGAAGGGCCCGCAGGAGGTAGCCTCCTGCCACCTTACCCCGACCGCGAAAGCGGTCTTGAGGTGGTAGAAGGGTATCCCCTTCGGAAAGGAAGGATTCAGAATGAAGAAACAATACTACATCGCCTACGGTAGCAACCTCAACGTGGCGCAGATGGCCTTCCGCTGTCCGCACGCCACTATCCTTGGAACGGCGGAGCTTAAGGGCTGGGAGCTTCTATTCAAGGGAAGCAAGACCGGCTCCTACCTCACCATCGAGGAGCGTAACGGCGGCTCGGTTCCCGTCGTGATCTGGGAGGTGACGGAATCGGACGTGGCCGCGCTGGACCGCTATGAGGGCTTCCCGTCCCTCTACTACAAGAAGGAGCTGCGGCTTCAGTACAAGGACATCCGAACGGGCGGGCGCAGGACGGTGAACGCTTTCGCCTACATCATGTACGAGAACAGACCCATCGGCATTCCGTCCAATTTCTACATGAGAACCTGCCTTGAAGGATACGACGCCTTCTTCTTCGACAGAAAAGTGCTGGCGGCGGCTTATGATAAATGCAGGGAGGCGGTCCAAAATGAAGGATAATGTAAGAAAGATCAGGGTGTGTCCGCTGTGCGGCAAGACTTACGGGGAAGCCCCGGCGCTCTCCCGCACAGACAACGAGACGCTCATCTGCCCGGACTGCGGAACGCGGCAGGCTCTGGAGAGCATCGGCATCGATGCGGAGGAACGGGAGAGAATCCTCTCCATCATCCACCAGTCATACCGCCCGTAAGATACACAATTTCCAGCCGGAATCTTTGTGTAGATTATGGCGGTGGGCAGCGCATAAATAACTTGCTATATCTCCGGTTTAGAGCGAATATGTCACTACCGAAAGGGAAAACACACTAAACGGAGGGCAAGAATATGAAAAAGGCGCAGGTTGGAATGAAGGTCAAGGCTTACACGGGACGCTGCGTTGGAATACTGATCCAGAGCACGACCTGGGAGGGCGAGATCATCAAGGTCAACGAGAAGAGCATCCGGGTTCGCCTGACCGAAAGCACCAGCAAGTTCGGCAGCAAGACCACCAGCCATTGGGAGAACCTCAACACCGAGAAGACCTTCCGATTTGTGAAGACGCTGAGTAGCGGCAAGGACTGGTACAAGAGCGAGGGCGGCCTTTACGGCGGCATCGAGATTGGCTGAAAAGCAGGAAACAGAAACCGAGAAGGAGCGGAGCCGACAGGCTCTGTTCCTCGTATATGACGAAGGTCGCGCCAGGAATGGCGGCGGCTATTTTTTATGCCATCAGGGAGGTGGTGACGCGCATGGCAATAAGAAAACTGAAGAAATACAAGCCTACGAAGTTCAAGGCGAAGGACTCCCACTATGACAAGGATGCCGCCGATTATGCGGTCATGTTCATCGAGTCGCTGTGCCATACCAAAGGCACATGGGCGGGAAAGCCCTTTGAACTGATCGATTGGCAGGAGCAGATCATCCGCGACCTGTTCGGCATACTGAAGCCTAACGGGTACCGGCAGTTCAACACGGCTTATGTGGAGATACCGAAGAAAATGGGCAAATCGGAGCTTGCGGCGGCTGTGGCGCTTTTGCTCTGCTGCGGTGACGGCGAAGAACGCGCCGAGGTGTACGGCTGCGCTGCCGACCGCCAGCAGGCCGCCATCGTATTCGACGTAGCCGCCGACATGGTGCGGATGTGTCCGGCGCTCTCCCGGCGCGTGAAGATCCTCGCTTCCCAGAAGCGGATCATCTACAAGCCCACCAACAGCTTCTACCAGGTGCTGTCGGCGGAGGCCTACTCGAAGCATGGCTTCAACATCCACGGCGTCGTGTTCGACGAGCTGCACAC
>SFJN01000232.1 GCA_004555055.1 Bacteroidales bacterium
AATCATCCGCATTTTGTTATCTTTGCAGCTCAAACATCTTGGTTGTTTTCTTGGCATATTTTTTGCAAAAGCACGTGCCAAGTACTGATGTCCTCTAACGCCTACAGCCTTTCGCGGGCTCTCTTACAGAAGAAATCAGAACTTAACTTAAAGAAAGTGATGACTATAAGTCTGTTGGAACTTTGCCCAAATTCAACTCAGTAAGACAACTCAGAAAGGCCAGCCAAACGAAGGAAACAAACACCGACGCAAAAACTGATTCGTAGGGCATCCCCAACACTTTCAAACACGCTTTTCCGAAGCATACGAAGCATACACTTTATATAATTATATATGGCACAGAATCACCCTCCGAAAATCGAACACCTCATCCGCTGCGGAATGGAGATGGCTACTGTCTGCCACACCCGTAGAATATCGCCCGCCATACTGCTACTCGCCATACTGAATGACGACGGTAGCGAGGCGAGGAAGCGCATCATGGAAATGAATGTTGACATTGAGGCATTGCGCACAGAACTTCAAGAGACGGTAAAGCCCTCAGATGCAGACCGCATCGTGAACGGCACAGAATACTACACTACCGATACCGAAACCCAACGTATACTTTTCCTGACCCAATTGGAGGCGCGGTTGAGCCACGACAACGAAGTGACAGACCTGCATTTCCTAAGGGCTATCCTGCGTGACACTTCGAACGCAGCAAGCAAAGCTCTCGGACATCAGGGCATTTTCTACGAAAAGGTTGCCGGGAACATTCACGACAGCAACGCTCCGAGTACAAGCATCTCGCTCCCCTTCGACACCGCTGGTAGAGAGTCTGAACCGAACTCGGAAAAGGAAGGCGTTGGTAGCGGACAGCCCTCGAGGTTCTCGCCCGACCAAAAAGAGAGCAAAGCAAAAGGCGACACTCCCGTCATCGACAACTTCGGAACCGACCTTACGCAGGCTGCACGCGATGGGGTGCTCGACCCCATTGTAGGCCGTAGCGGCGAAATAGAGCGTACGGCACAGATACTTTCCAGACGAAAGAAAAACAATCCCATCCTCATCGGAGAGCCCGGAGTCGGAAAATCCGCCCTTGTCGAAGGATTGGCACAACGGATAGTCGAGGGGAATGTTCCCCATACGATTTCCAACAAACGCATCGTTGCCCTGGATATGGCATCGCTCGTCGCTGGTACACAGTACCGCGGACAGTTTGAAGAAAGGTTGCGACGCCTCATTGATGAACTGAAGGACCACCGCGAGATTATTCTCTTCATCGACGAAATCCATACCATCATCGGTGCCGGAGGGGCTCCGGGTTCGCTCGACGCGGCAAACATCCTCAAACCGGCCCTGGCACGCGGCGAGATACAGTGCATTGGAGCCACCACCATCAACGAGTTCAGAAAGACCATTGAAAAGGACGGAGCCCTTGACCGTCGTTTCCAACGCATCACACTTGAGCCTACGAGTGCCGAAGACACCATCACCATCCTCAAGAACATCAAGGACCGCTACGAGGACCATCACCATGTCACCTACACTCCGGATGCCATCAATGCCTGCGTGAACCTTGCCGAACGCTATATCACCGACCGCGCCTTGCCCGACAAGGCCATCGATGCGCTGGACGAAGCCGGGAGCCGGAAACACATGCAAAACGCACACGTTCCGGAGGGCATCACCGAAAAGCTGCGCGACATCAAGAACCTCGGGACACTTAAGGAAGCGGCCGTCGAGAATAAGGATTTCCAAACTGCCACAAGCCTCCACGAAAAGCTCAAGGCTACGGAAGAGGAACTGGCTGCAATGGAACGCCAATGGGAGGCCGACCTCGATGCCAACCGCCTGGTCATCGACTACGATGACATTGCGCAGGTCATCTCATCCATGAGCGGCGTTCCGGCAGAGCGCGTCCAGGAGGACGAAAGCACCAGGCTCCGCGGTTTGAAGCAAGCACTGGCGAACAAGGTTATCTCGCAAGACCGTGCCATCACCCGCCTGTGCCGCGCCATTACCCGCAATCGTCTGGGACTGAAGGACCCCAACCGTCCCATCGGAACCTTCATGTTTGTCGGACCTACCGGTGTCGGTAAGACTCACCTTGTGAAGACCCTTGCCGAACATCTCTTCGGCCGTAAGGATGCGCTCATCCGAATCGACATGAGCGAGTACGGAGAAAAGTTTTCCGTCAGCCGACTCGTCGGTGCGCCTCCGGGTTATGTGGGCTATGAAGAGGGCGGCCAACTCACCGAAAAAGTACGCCGTCACCCCTACTCCATCGTCCTGCTCGATGAAATCGAAAAGGCACACCCCGATGTCTTCAACACGCTGTTGCAGGTAATGGACGAGGGACGCCTTACCGACGGAAACGGTGTGACCGTCGACTTCAGGAACACCATCATCATCCTGACGTCGAATTCCGGCAGCCGTCAGCTCAAGGATTTCGGAGCGGGAATCGGTTTCGATGTCCCCACGGGTGCCCTTCAGGCTGACGTAGCGGAGGACATTGTACGCAAGGCCCTCCGCAAGCAATTCGCTCCGGAGTTCCTCAACCGCCTCGACGACATCATCATGTTCGACCCGCTCAACGAGGAGAGCGTACGACAGATTGCGCGTCTGGAGATTCAGCTCCTGGGAAAACGCATGGCAGATTCCGGATACCAGATTACCTTCACCGACAAGGCCATCGAACTCCTTGCCCGAAAGGGTTACGACCCTCAGTATGGTGCCCGTGCACTGAAACGCACCATCCAGGAACTTGTGGAGGACCCCATCTGCGACATGCTCCTTGACGGCACCCAGCAGGGAACGGCATTCGACGTCGATGTCAAGGCTGAAGATCCCGAACATCTTGCCATCACGGCGCTGCTGAATGACACTTCGCAACAGCCAAATGCTGCATCCAGCGATATCCAAGACCATACGAACGACATGACTCTCATGTAACACAAAAGGACTGGACTCCCCATGGAGCTCAGTCCTTTTTTTTCAAGCATAATGACAGTTCCTCTATAAGAACAAACAGATTTATGCATGTTTCGACAAACAGCAGCAAAACATGCGAAAGGATGTTGGACATCGGGGTTCACCACATCTTTTTCGGAAAATGAAAAAATAGCATGGTTCGGAAAATGAAAACATCGGACTTCTTT
>SFJN01000233.1 GCA_004555055.1 Bacteroidales bacterium
AGTAAAGCTCCATGGGGTCTTTCCGTCTAGTCGCGGGTAACCTGCATCTTCACAGGTAATAAGATTTCACCGAGTCTGCTGTCGAGACAGCGCCCAAATTATTATACCATTCATGCGCGTCAGAACTTGCCTGACAAGGAATTTCGCTACCTTAGGACCGTTATAGTTACGGCCGCCGTTCACTGGGGCTTCAGATCGGGGCTTCGGGGGAAACCCCCTGACTCCTCCCTTTAACCTTCCAGCACTGGGCAGGCATCACCTCATATACGTCGCCTTGCGGCTTAGCATAAAGCTGTGTTTTTGATAAACAGTTACTTGGGCCTCTTCACTGCGGCCCCCTCATTTTGCAGAGTTCCTTAACAACAGTTCGCTCGCTCACCTCAGGATACTCTCCTTGACCACGTGTGTCCGTTCTCGGTACGGGACGATCGCACTCTAGCTAGCGGCTTTTCTCGGGACGCCCCCCCGCGGGCTTCGCTACTCGGTCTCCCTTTCGCTCGCTCTCGCCGCCCCGGATCCCGCGCGCGGATTTGCCTGCGCGCCACCGGTGCGGCTTGGCCCCCAATCCGATAAGGGGTGCCGCTGGATGCATCCGTCACCACATCGCATGCGACCGTGTGCGGGAATTTCGGCCCGCCGCCCATCGGCTACGCCTCTCGGCCTCGCCTTAGGACCCGACTCACCCTGGGAGGACGACCCTTGCCCAGGAAACCTTAGTCAAATGGTGGAGGGGATTCCCACCCCTCATCGCTACTCACGCCGGCATACTCGCTCCCGCGCGGTCCACCGCTCCTCCCGGTGCGGCTTCGCCCCCCGCGGGACGCTCCTCTACCACTTTAGATAACTCTAAAATCCGCTGCTTCGGCACGATGCTTGAGCCCCGGTGAATCTTCGGTGCGGAGATACTCGACTAGTGAGCTGTTACGCACTCTTTGAATGGTGGCTGCTTCTGAGCCAACATCCTAGTTTTAGCATCGATTTGGGGGCCTTGGCAGGCGGTCTGGGCTGTTTCCCTTTTGAGCGCGGAACTTATCTCCCGCGCTCTGACTGCCGCGACTTGGCGCTCCCGGGATTCGGAGTTCGATTGCATTCAGTACCGCTAGGCGCGGCCATCATGCATTCGGTGCTCTACCCCCGGGGGCCGATCGCGACGCTAGCCCTAAAGCTATTTCGAGGAGAACCAGCTATCCCCCGACTCGATTGGAATTTCTCCGCTATCCACAGCTCATCCGCGGGCATTGCAACGAACGTCGGTTCGGACCTCCGGCGGATTTTACTCCGCTTTCGTCCTGGCCATGGATAGATCGTCGGGCTTCGGGTCTACGCATGCGTACAGGCGCCCAATTGAGACTTGGTTTCCCTGTGGCTCCGGCTCTTCGCCTTAACCGCGCACGCACACGTAACTCGCCGGCTCATTCTTCAATAGGCACGTCGTCAGGCTTAAACGCCCTCCGACTTGTTGTGGGCATGCGGTTTCAGATTCTTTTCACTCCCCTCCCGGGGTTCTTTTCACCTTTCCCTCACGGTACTGGTGCGCTATCGGTCACTGGTTAGTATTTAGCCTTCCGCAATGGTCTGCGGGCCTTCCGGCAGGGTTTCACGTGCCCCGCCGTACTTCGGGATCCCGCCCGGCCGCCCTCGGACGTCGCGTACGGGGCTGTCACCCGCTTTGGCCGGCCTTCCCAGGCCGTTCCGCTGTCCTAAGACGATGCCGATGTGGCGGGCCCAGAACCCCATCCGAAGATGGTTTGGGCTCCTCCGCTTTCGCTCGCCGCTACTCACGGAATCGATTGAATCTTTCCTTTCCTCCGGGTACTGAGATGTTTCAATTCCCCGGGTGTCGCCCCGTCGGCCATAGGCCGATCGGTCCCCGGCGTTTCGGCCGGGGGGGTTGCCCCATTCGGAGATCGGTGGATCGAAGCTCGCTTCCAGCTCCCCACCGCTTATCGCAGGTAGTCGCGTCCTTCATCGCCTTCCAGTGCCAAGGCATCCGCTGCACGCCCTGATTAACTTGAAATCTGTCGTTAATCGGCTACGTTAAGTAATTGCTTTGATCGTTTCTCGCCATCTTAAGGCGCGGCTCGAAACCGCCCCTCGCGACGACGACAGAAAGAACATGTTATGTAATATCCGGTTTTCAAAGAGCGGGGGCTGAGAGGCTCCTGGTCTCTCAAAGCTAGGCAGATAGCGGACTCTCGACCCAGAGCAATCCCGGCGGCTTCCGCCGCTCGGGTGCCGATCTGATCTCGTTGTACAGCCAGGGCCCGGAGGGCCTGGCAACTTTCCCCTTAGAAAGGAGGTGATCCATCCCCACGTTCCCGTAGGGATACCTTGTTACGACTTAACCCCAATCAGCAGCCCCGCCCTAGACGCCTCCCCCCTTGCGGTTGGGACAGCGGCTTCAAGCGTTGCCACCTCTCATGGTTTGACGGGCGGTGTGTACAAACCCCGGGAACGTATTCACCGCGGCATGCTGATCCGCGATTACTAGTAATTCCGCCTTCGCGAAGTCGAATTGCAGACTTCGGTCTGAACTGGGGCCGCCTTTGCGGGATTCCCTCCGCCTCGCGGCGTCGGATCTCTCTGTAACGGCCATTGTAGCACGTGTGTGGCCCAGGGCATAAAGGGCATGCTGATTTGACGTCATCCCCACCTTCCTCCGATTTGCATCGGCAGTCTCGCCAGAGTCCCCAACCTAATGATGGTAACTGGCGACGGGGGTTGCGCTCGTTGCGGGACTTAACCCAACATCTCACGACACGAGCTGACGACAACCATGCACCACCTGTCACCGGCATTCTCATCGCGTCTCCGCGACTAGCGCCGGGATGTCAAGCCCTGGTAAGGTTTTCCGCGTAGCGTCGAATTAAACCACATGCTCCACTACTTGTGCGGGGTCCCGTCAATTCCTTTAAGTTTCAGCCTTGCGGCCGTACTTCCCAGGCGGATGGCTTAATGCGTTAGCTTCGCCGCCCCCGGGGGGGACAGCTAGCCATCATCGTTTACGGCGTGGACTACTAGGGTATCTAATCCTATTTGCTCCCCACGCTTTCGTGACTGAGCGTCAGTGCTCTGCTGGTCAACCGCCTTCGCCGCCGGTGTTCTTCCATATATCTACGCATTTCACCGCTACACATGGAGTTCCGTTGACCTCTCAGGCACTCTAGCCCGCCAGTTCCCGGAGCTTTATGGGGTTGAGCCCCACGCTTTCACTCCGGGCTTAGCGAGCCGCCTGCTCACTCTTTACGCCCAATAATTCCGGATAACGCTCGTGACCTACGTATTACCGCGGCTGCTGGCACGTAGTTAGCCGTCACTTTCTGGCGCGGTACCGTCAGACGATCGCCATTACCTGCGACCGCCGTTCGTCCCGCGCAACAGAGCTTTACGATCCGAAGACCTTCAATCACTCACGCGGCGTTGCTCGGTCAGGGTTCCCCCCATTGCCGAAAACTCCCTACTGCTGCCTCCCGTAGGAGTATGGGCCGTGTCTCAGTCCCATTGTGGCCGTTCACCCTCTCAGGTCGGCTACGCATCCTCGCCTTGGTGGGCCTTTGTCCCGCCAACTAGCTAATGCGCCGCAGGTCCATCCGGGGGCGGCGCCGAAGCGCCTTTCAGCCGGGGCCCATGCGGGCTCCGGCGTCATCCGGTATTAGCCAAGCTTTCGCCTGGGTATCCCGGACCCGGGGGCAGGTTACCTACGTGTTACTCACCCGTTCGCCACTGAGCGGGTCGCCCCGCTCCGTTCGACTTGCATGTATTAGGCACGCCGCCAGCGTTCATCCTGAGCCAGGATCAAACTCTCAATGAAGTATCAAATTGATGATAGTTTCCTCGATGGGCTGACCCGAATCGGAATTATCTCTGGTTATGATTCTCAAAGAATCGACGTCAAGTGTTCGTTGTCTATCTGTCTAGTTTTCAAAGATCAGCCGCGCCGGGGCCCTGCCCCGCCCGGTCTCCCGGGTGGCGTGCGAAAAGAATGATACTCTCTTGGCTATGCCTTGTGCAAGCGAAATTTGATAATTTCGTTTAATTGTTCAATTTGTTCGACTATATCGAACTTTTTTTGCTCTTAGAAGAAGAAAAATCCCCGATTTCTCGGGGATGGCGGCTTTAAGCGATCTTCTTGAGATACAACCCGTGGAGGTTGCAATAAGCATAGACTTCCAAGGGTTTCTCGTTTTCTTCGAGCAGGAACGCCGCTTTCGGTTCCTCATTCGGATGCAACTCTTTGGCGTGGAGAGCTTTATCCGTCTTCAGATAGATCCATTCGATGTAGTGAGCCTCCGTCATCGGATGAAGGGTAGATCCAACTTGGACGAGGACGCGGTTATCCTCAATCTTCACTTCGGGAACATGCTTTTCGAAGGCGCCGTCTCCTTCGTTGGGGATGAGTTCCTGCATCATCTCCCCGCAGCAAGAAGGGGTGGATCCCGGTTCGTTCAGTTTGGCGACCAGGCTGTGGCAATGGAGGCAACGGTAGAATTTCATGTCTTTATCCTTTCTTCCGATTTCTCGGATCGACATCCTAATTCTAGCATCGATGGGCAACTTTCCTAGGCCTAACGTTCAGGAATTGTCTAAAGCCGCCTTAATCCTTCTTATATAGAAGGGACAAATCGGATCGAAT
>SFJN01000234.1:0-2500 GCA_004555055.1 Bacteroidales bacterium
TCGAACAATCTTTGGCAGCGGCCTACTTTCCCACATGACGTTATGCAGTATCATCGGCGATGGAGAGCTTAACTTCCGAGTTCGGAATGGGGTCGGGTGTACCCTCTCCTCTATGGCTACCAAAGAAATCTGGTAAATTATTGAAACAGGGATGGAAGGTTTTTTCGAGAAACAAGACGCACGGGCTATTAGTACTGGTCAGCTCCACCCCTCACAGGGCTTCCACCTCCAGCCTATCAACGAGGTCGTCTACCTCGGCCCTTCAGGACTTGCGTCAGGGAGAACTTATCTTAAGGCAGGCTTCCCGCTTAGATGCTTTCAGCGGTTATCCCTTCCACACATAGCTACCCTGCTGTGCCGTTGGCACGACAACAGGTCCACCAGTGGTGTGTCCATCCCGGTCCTCTCGTACTAGGGACAGGCCCTTTCAATTCTCCTACGCCCACAGAAGATAGGGACCAAACTGTCTCACGACGTTTTAAACCCAGCTCGCGTACCACTTTAAACGGCGAACAGCCGTACCCTTGGGACCTGCTTCAGCCCCAGGATGTGATGAGCCGACATCGAGGTGCCAAACCGCATCGTCGATGTGAACTCTTGGATGCGATCAGCCTGTTATCCCCGGCGTACCTTTTATCCAATGAGCGATGACCCTTCCATTCGGGATCACCGGATCACTAACACCTACTTTCGTACCTGCTCGAGATGTCTCTCTTGCAGTCAAGCTCCCTTTTGCGTTTGCACTCGACGGCTGGTTTCCAATCAGCCTGAGGGAACCTTTGCATGCCTCCGTTACATTTTGGGAGGCGACCGCCCCAGTCAAACTACCCACCAGACACTGTCCTCTTACCGGATCACGGCGAAGAGTTAGGGACCTGAACAAACAAGGGTGGTATTTCAACGATGGCTCCCTCCATACTGGCGTACAGAGTTCACAGCCTCCCACCTATGCTACACATGCAGGCTCAAATCCCAATGTCAAGCTATAGTAAAGGTGCACAGGGTCTTTCCGTCTTTCTGCGGGTACACGGCATTTTCACCGCGACTTCAATTTCACCGAGTCTCTGGCCGAGACAGTGTGGAGATCGTTACGCCATTCGTGCAGGTCGGAACTTACCCGACAAGGAATTTCGCTACCTTAGGACCGTTATAGTTACGGCCGCCGTTTACTGGGGCTTCAATTTGGAGCTTCGCTTGCGCTGACTCCTCCTTTTAACCTTCCAGCACCGGGCAGGCGTCAGTCCGTATACGTCGTCTATACGACTTGGCACAGACCTATGTTTTTAGTAAACAGTCGCCACCACCATTTCTCTGCGGCTTTTCAGGGCTCGACAGAGTGAATCGCTTCACCCTAAAAAGCACCCCTTCTTCCGAAGGTACGGGGTTATTTTGCCGAGTTCCTTGGCCAGAGTTCTCTCGAGCGCCTTGGATTATTCATCCCACCCACCTGAGTTGGTTTCCGGTACGGTTTGCGTGTCCTATACTTAGAAGCTTTTCTAGGCAGCATAGACTCAACAACTTCAGACCTTTCGGTCACGGACTCGCGTCTCAGGATAAAGAGAAGCGGATTTGCCAACTTCTCATCCCTACACGCTTGCACCGGGACAACCAGCGCCCGGCTTGCCTATCTTCCTGCGTCCCTTCATCGCGCGAACACACAAGTACGTGAATATTAACACGTTTCCCATCAGCTACGCCTTTCAGCCTCGCCTTAGGGGCCGACTAACTCCGGGAAGATTACCTTTACCCGGAAAACCTTGGGTTTACGGCGAACGGGTTTTTCACCCGTTTTATCGTTACTCATGTCAGCATAATCACTTCTCCACAGTCCAGCATGCCTTACGACACACCTTCAGCCCGTGAAGAACGCTCCCCTACCAGACCGCATTCGCGGAATTCAAAGCTTCGGTACTATGCTTAGCCCCGTTACATTTTCGGCGCAACGTCATTAGACCAGTGAGCTATTACGCTTTCTTTAAACGATGGCTGCTTCTAAGCCAACGTCCTGGGTGTCTCTACAACGTCACCACCTTAACCACTGAGCATAGATTTGGAGACCTTAGCTGTTGATCTGGGCTCTTACCCTCTCGACGACGGACCTTAGCACCCGCCGTCTGACTCCCATGGTACATCTGACCGGCATTCTGAGTTTGATAGGGTTTGGTAATCTGGTAGGACCCCTAGCCCTGTCAGTGCTTTACCTCCGGTAGACAATCCATGAGGCTATACCTCAATATATTTCGGGGAGAACCAGCTATCACCGGGTTTGATTGGCCTTTCACCCCTATCCACAAGTCATCCAAACCGTTTTCAGCCGGTATTGGTTCGGTCCTCCACAAGGTTTTACCCTTGCTTCAACCTGCTCATGGATAGATCACCCGGTTTCGGGTCTAATCCGCACTACTCATCGCCCTTGTCAGACTCGGTTTCCCTACGGCTCCACTTGCGCTTAACCTTGCAGTACAGATTAACTCGCTGACTCATTATGCAAAAGGCACGT
>SFJN01000037.1 GCA_004555055.1 Bacteroidales bacterium
AACTGTCTCAACCGACGACAAACCGAGTGCCATCAAACTTGTTTGAATGGCCGAGGTGCGAAGGAGGGAGGTTTACCAAGCTAATTTATAGAACATCCCATAACGGTTAGGGGGAGTATCTTCCCCCGAAGGGGATTTTCCGGGATGACCGCCAAAAGCACATATAGGTGGGTGCTATAACTATTCCGTCTGTCTGTCGCCCTCGCTCCCTGCCAAAAGGGAAAGTCGGGCACGTACGGAAAACTATAGAACCCACCTATATTATGGTATGTCATCTGACACGGATTTTCTTTCCGGCACGGATATTTGACCCGGAAATGCCGTTCAGACGTTTGAGTTTCGCCACGGTCGTGCCGTTGCGTCGTGCAATGGCTCCCAGTGTATCACCCTTCCGGATGGTTACGGTGCGTGCCGAACTGCGCGAACGTTTGCTGCGGCTCTTGCTGTACTTGCTCCTTGAAGCCGTCTGACCTCCGTTCCCAGACCGTACGACAGGCACATACTGGTCATTGACGGCCACACTCGAACGGCGCGGAAGCAGTTCGGCAGCACGATAGCTATAGACGCTGTCGCCCATTTCCATAAAGCGGGAAACCGCAGAGGTGGGCAGGCGCAGGGCACAGGGATTCCAATATCCCGGCACAATGTCCTGGCGGTACTGCGGATTCAGCGCCTTCAGCGCGTTGAGCTCCACGTCGCAGAGTTCTGCCACCTGCTGCAAATGAAGGTCACGGTTCAGCATGATGGTGTCGGTGTCGATGTGCATCTTTGTCTGCATGGGGACGATGCCATGTAGGCAATAGTTGTTCATTACATAGTTGGCAGCAATGAACGCGGGTACGTATCCACGGGTTTCGCGTGGCAGATAAGGATAGATTTGCCAATAGTCCTTGGTGCTTCCTCCCGCACGTTGTATGGCCTTGTTCACATTGTTCGGACCGCAGTTATATGCTGCAAGCGCCAATGTCCAGTCCCCGAACTGTGTATAGAGATTCTTTAGGTATGCCGCTGCTGCCCTACTCGACTTTATGGGGTCGCGGCGCTCATCGACAAGCGAGTTCACCTGGAGTCCGTACTGTTTGCCGGTATGTATCATGAACTGCCAGAGTCCGACTGCACCCACACGGCTTGTAGCCAACGGGTCGAGTGCACTTTCAATAACGGGCAGATATTTCAGTTCCAACGGGCAGCCTTCAATTTCGAGAGCCTCTTCGAAGATGGGGATATAAAAGTTCTGTGCTCCGAGCATATAGCTTACGGAACGGCTCAGACGGCCGGTATACTGGTCGATGTACTTACGGACGACATCGTTGTATGGCATTTCGATAATGCATGGCAAACGGCGCAGGCGGCGTTCGTATTCCGTGGCTTCTACATCCACGGCAGGAGTAGCGGTGCGAGTGGTGTCGAAACTCAGATATTTCTCGGCGTTCCACTCCTTGAGTTGGCTGTCCACATCAACCATCATGCCTTCGGTGAGTTCTATTCCTGTGTCGGTAGAGTCGGGAACGACTTCCGGGGCATTGCTGTGCACCACGGGGGAGTCGCCCTTCTCCGCACCTTCCTCAACGTCCTCACCAAAATCTCCGAACTCGTCGTCCGCATCTTCATCGTCAAGGGTTTCAAGGTCTTCTTCTACATCCTCTTCAAGGATGGTATCGTTTACCGCTGTCATGCTGTCAACGGCCACATCGGGCGAAAAATGTGCAGCAGTGCCCAGACCTGCCGTAGCGAGCGACAGGGAAAGAGCCATATAAAGTACTTTTTTCATTATATTATATTGGATTCATTGTCGGCAGAACGATGGCATCGTTGCCGTGTTTTTCATTGTTTTCAGCAATAAGATTTCCTCCTGCTATTCCGATAAACGGCATCGAAATGAAAGGGAGTCAGAAAGTCAGTGTGGCACCAAGTCCATAGCCGGTATTTCCGGAACCGGGAGTTCCGACGGCAGTGGGCGAAAGCTGGAGCGAAAGGTCGTCGGAGATGTCGAAGGCCGAAAGGTGGGCGTCGACATATGCATCGACAACGGAAAGTAGGTACACGCCCACGAAACAGAAGGCCGAAAGGTCGCGCCAACGGCGGAAACGGTCCTTACGGTTCTTGAAAACCGTCTTGAAACGTTCCACATTGTTGTCGATGTCGTAACTTGGGGGGAACATGTCCAGATAACTGTTCGTATCAGGATTGTCATCCATGATGTCGAGATAAGCCTGCGAATAGTCCATATACATCTGCTGGTTCCACGTAAAGGCATAGAAGCATCCCAAGAATCCGCCGTAAAAGATGGGGAGTTTCCAGTATTTCCGGTTGTAAATTTGTCCACCGCCTGGAAACACAAGCGAAAGCCACAATGCGCGGTTGGGGTCGGGGACGAACAGTTTGTTCTCGCGTTTGGCTTTCAGCATACGATGGTCGGCCTCGGTGAGGGCGAGTTTTGCAGGCATCTGCAGACTGTCTTCGTTTGCACGCATCACCGAATCGCGGTCCGCCAGCAGGGTATCAGCGTACATCGCCACACTGTTTGCCACAGAAAGGGCCCTCATGGCAGCACTGTCTGCAGCGAGGGCAACGTCGGCTGTATTTTCCGACAGACTGTCATTCGCCAGAGGTTCCATTCCCCAAACACCACAAGGCGCTGCCATCATGAAGAACAGCAGCACCAGGTTTCGGGTAAATATGTTAAGCAGTATGGTTTTCAAGTTTTTCTGTTTGTTTTGCGGATATACACATATGCGACCGCAAAGGAATAAGATCTTTGGGAAAGACGCACCATCGCTTTCATTTCAGGGAGAAGACTGCACCCCATCAGTTATACACAGGCATTCCGTGCCCCGTTCAGCGCAGTTTGTCGAAGAGCGCCACAATACGTTCCAGTTCTTCTTCCGATGTAAAGGCTATGCTGATATTTCCCTTGCCCTCGTTGGAGCACGTCATCTGCACCTTGGTCTTGAAGAAGTCGGAAAGCCTGTCGCGAAGAGGGATGAACTCCTCGGGCAGTGTCTTTTTACGGTCTTTGAAACGCTTTCCGCCGCTGACCACAGTTTCTCCGGAGTTAATGGCCTTTACCATCTCTTCGACCTTGCGTACGGAATATCCTTTCTGCTGGATTTCGTTGAACAGTTTCACCTGCATAGAGGGCTGTTCAAGTCCCAGCAACGCCCTGGCATGACCTTGGTCCATTTCGCGCTTCTGAATGGCCATCTGCACCTGTGCAGGAAGTTTGAGCAGACGCAGATAATTGGCAATAGTGGTACGCTTCTTCCCCACTTTTTCGGACAGTGCGTCCTGCGTAAGGCCATACTGTTCGAGCAGGTTCTGGTAAGCCAGGGCAATCTCTATGGCATTGAGGTCCTCGCGCTGTATATTCTCCACGAGGGCCATCTGCATCATTTTCTCATCATCGGCAGTCCGGATGTATGCGGGCACAGTTTCCAGTCCGGCCATTTGGCTGGCTCTCCAGCGCCGTTCTCCGGCAATAATCTGATACGTCCCATCGTCCATCTTCCGCAGGGTGATGGGCTGTATGATACCAATCTGACGTATGCTTTCGGCAAGTTCCTCCATTGCCTCGACATCAAATTCCCGACGGGGCTGGTTGGGGTTGGCCTTAATGTCTGCCAGAGGCACCTCGTTGATGCTCGACGAGCCGCTGGTATGCACCTCACCGGTCGATATCAGCGCATCGAGTCCACGCCCGAGCGCGTATTTCTTGTTTGTTGCCATGTGCTAAAACAGCTAATTTATAGAAGGTAAAATCCACGCCCTCAAAAACTTTGGGGAGAGATGAAGAAGGGATGGGGAGCAGGCAGGAGGGAGGGGATCAGCCATGAACTTCCGGCCGCGAATTCTTGGAAATGATTTCCCTGGCCAAGGAAAGATGGTTGATGGACCCGATGCTTTCCTCATCGTAGAGGATTGCGGGCAGACCGTGGGACGGAGCCTCCGAGAGCTTGACGTTACGCTGAATAACGGTTCTGAACACCAGTTCCTGGAAATGCCGCTTCACCTCGTCATAAATCTGGTTGGCCAGACGCAGGCGGCGGTCATACATCGTAAGGAGAAAACCTTCAATTTCCAAAGCGGGATTCAGCCTCTTCTTAATCATGCGTATGGTGTTGAGCAGCTGGCTGATACCTTCCAAAGCGAAATATTCGCACTGCACGGGAATGATTACAGAATCGGCCGCCGTAAGGGCATTCACCGTAATGAGACCGAGCGAGGGCGAGCAGTCGATGATGATGAAATCGTAGTCGGGCTTGATGGTTTCGAGCATCTTCCGCGTCTTGTATTCACGCTTTTCGAACTGCATAAGCTCGATGTCGGCACCGGAAAGATTGACATTCGAAGGCACGACATCAAGGTTGTCGATTTCCGTGGTGTATACAGCCTCACGGATATCCTTAAGACCTACCATGGCTTCGTATACAGAACAATCGACCTTTCCTGTGTCCACACCAATACCGCTTGAGGCATTGGCCTGAGGGTCACAGTCGACCAGCAGCACTTTTTTTCCGAGAATGGCAAGCGAGGCCGAGAGGTTCATGGCAGTAGTGGTCTTTCCCACTCCGCCTTTCTGATTGGCGATGGCAATGGTTTTTCCCATAAACTTTGTGTGAATTTTAGGTGTGCGGTCTTCGGTTCGAAAAGGTGCGTTTCTTCACGCACGCGCAAACCTTTAAAAGACTCACAGCCGTTTGCGCTGCAAATTTATGGAAAATTCGTGAAACAACGAAGTTTCACGGCCTTTTTTCTTCCTCCGTTTGAGGCTGGCCTCACAAAAATTGTTAAGATTGCGACAGTTTGTCCAGGGATTGTCCTGAAATCAGTTTCTGCAGGTGGCATTACGGCAGCCGACATCGGTGGCAACAGAAATCCGGGACAAGAGAAATCTGTAGGGGTATTCCATAAATATGGAATCCATCATAAAAAACAGCCGGAAGGAAAGCACTCGACCTTCCTCCCGACTGGATGTTGTAAGCATCAAAATGGCGTAGTTCACTCACTCGGCCCTAAATCCGCAGGCATCGATGGCGTCGACCACTATGCGGATACACTTGCGGCAGGTCTCCTCATCGGCAGCTTCTGCCATGACACGTATCAGAGGTTCGGTACCGGACTCGCGTACAAGCATCCGGCCACTGTCCTGCAACAGGGCTTCGGCATGCTCCACAGCCTGCTTCACCAATGGTGCCGTCATCACCATGCCCTTGTCGGTAACACGTACATTTTCAAGCACCTGAGGGTATATCGTCACGGGAGCAGCAAGTTCCGACAAAGTTTTCTCGCGCGCCATCATCACCTCCATCATCTTCAGACTGGTAAGGACGCCATCGCCGGTGGAAGCGTATTTCGAAAAGATGATATGCCCCGACTGCTCCCCTCCGATGTTGTTGTGGTGGGCTGCCATATATTCGTAGACATTCTTGTCGCCAACTGCGGTCTTGGCATAGCCGATTCCAAGTTGGTCGAGAGCCTTGAAAAGTCCGAGGTTCGACATGACGGTTGCAACCACGGTATTGTTCACCAGTTTGCCGCGTTCCTGCAGATAGCGGGCATAAATGTACATGATTTTGTCACCGTCTACGACCGCACCGTGCTCGTCCACACACAGGCAACGATCGGCATCGCCATCGTAGGCAAAGCCCACATCGCAATGGTTCTCCACGACAAAGCGCTGCAGACCTTCGATGTGCGTGCTACCGGCACCACGGTTGATGTTCGTTCCGTCGGGCTCGGCATTGATAACACTAACCTTCGCTCCGAGGGCGCGGAACACCGACGGTGCAATGCTCCATGCGCTGCCGTTGGCACAGTCAAGTGCGACATGCTTGCCCCGGAACGAGAAACGTCCGAGCGAGATGAGATACCCTACATAGCGGTTGCGGCCTTCGACAAAGTCGATGGTCTTTCCGATGTCCTCACGTACGGCATAGGGAGGAATTCCGGACTTACCGTCAAGAAACTCCTCTACACGGGCAATGGTCTCGTCATCCATCTTTTCGCCCTGGTCATTCAGGAGCTTGATGCCGTTGTCGTAGAACGGGTTATGGCTTGCCGAAATCATGATTCCGCAATCGAATCCGTCGTGTTTAGTCACGAATGCCACAGAAGGTGTGGTGGTAACGTGCAGCAGGTAGGCGTCAGCACCGGACGAAGTGATGCCGGCTGCAAGGGCATATTCCAACATATAGGAGGAGCGGCGGGTATCCTTACCAATGACAATGCGTGCCCGATTGCCATCGTTACGGCGCGAGCAGTAGTACCATCCCAGGAAGCGTCCGATTTTAAAAGCGTGTTTGGCGGTCAACGTCACATTGGCTTCACCGCGGAAGCCATCGGTTCCAAAGTATTTTCCCATGGTTTTATGTTTTGTTTTCTAATTGTCTTTATGGGTGTCAGACGGAGCTCATAATCCGTTGCATACCCCCTAAAACGCAAAATAGAGGCATATATTGTTCCGTATTACGAAAAAAAAGAGTCCGGAAAACGCGGGAGGGAACGCCTTCCGGACTGGGGGGGGTATTGCTACCTTCATTTATGCCGCTCGGGATGATCTAGGTAAACTTAGCCTTTCCTCCCGCTTAGCGAAACGTTCCCCGCCTTGAAACTCAGAATTTCAGGCTAAATCCGCCTGTAACCCAAATACCAGGCTGCGGGATATATGAAAAGTCTGCATAGTGTGTATCAAGCACATTGTCGGCATCGGCATAGAGAGTGAAGCGTTTCCCTTCCCACGAGAGTCGGGCATCCAGTATGCCGTAACTACGATTGCCGCTTCCTGTGCGGTCGGTCCAACGATAGGAAAGGGCCAGTGCCAGACGTCCCGAACGCCAGTCGGCATTGCGGTCTGCGGCATTTGTGCACTGATGGTTCCAGAGGGTGCCGTCGGCAGTCACCACCCACTTTTGCCGTACATATTCCATGGCATACTTGCTGGCAAGGATGTCGAGGCTGCGACTGATATCCTCACCGGTCCATGCATATTGCAATGCCACCTTACGGATAGGGCACGACGTTCCCCACGACTGTTGGGGAAACCACGCTACATTAGCTCTGATGCCGTAGTGCTCCATGGTGTAGTTGCCACTGCGGAAGGTCCATTCCGTGGAAGGTGCCACGCTACCGTCAGGTGCGGTAAACTCCTCAGCATAGACCACCCAGTCTATCATATCGGTCTTGTAGCTGTAGAAGAGGCCGGCATCGGCCGACCATGCCCCGCGGACGTATGCGGTCTTCAGACTGATGTCGTGCGTACGTTCGGGATTCAGGTCGCGCGTGCCTTCAATGCCTGTTCCGCTATAGTAAAGGTCGGTAAAGGTGGGCATACGCATGGCCATATTCCACGAGGCATAAAGTGCCCATCCCCTTCGGCCGTGCCAGGCCGCATCCACTCCAGGATAGAATCTCCAATGGGTGTCGAGGGCGGTGTTCATATTGGCCAGCACACCGGCCGACAGCGTCCACTGTCCAACGATGACGTTATGCTCAAGATGTGCCGACAGATTGGTGCGTCCGGCCGAAAACTTATAGAACCGCCTGACATTGGACGTTTCGGGGTCCGTACCTCCGGTGTGGTCGGAGATTCCGCCCACGGGCTCCCATGCGCTTTCCTCAAGGGGTTCGCCGAGCTTGGTCGAGAGAATGCCTTCGTGCCGTATCTCGGCTCCGAATGCCGTGCGGCCAGCCTTCCATTCCACCCAGTTGTCCAGTCCGAGGGCATAGGTGTCGACACGGTGGAAATTCTCGCCTCCGGGCTTGCCCCTGTGCCATTGGTAATGGTCGTACCAACGGTTCCAGCTCACGGAAGGTGTCATGTGCAGGCGTCCGGCCACGGCATTCATCCGCACGGCGCCCATCCACCGTTCGTTACATTCCCACTGGTCAGTGCTTGCACTGCCGTAAAATGTATTCGCTTCGTAAGGTTTATAGGAATATCCCAACTGTGCATCAACACTTGCGCCGTTGCGTGTGGTCATCGTTCCCTGCCAGAAAGCTCTGGCAGCCTGAAAGGCGCTGTTGGGTGTAGCGCCGTCGCTGCGTGTATATCCTCCGCTGAGGTGTCCGGTGGCTCTGCCTCCGGATGCCGATATCCGCAGCCCTGCATCAGCATAGCCATACATACCGCCGGCGGCGGCAATGGTGGTTCCACGGCGCTCGTTGCGGGTGACGATGTTCACCACTCCGGTGAAAGCTGTCGCACCTGCACTGCGGGCCGCTGCACCCTCGAGCACTTCGATGCGCTCGATGTCGATAGCCGACAGGGGGAAGTCGGCAGAAAGATGTCCAGTATGGGGCGAAGTGATGTTGACACCGTTGAGCATGACGGTCACCTGGTCGAAGGTGCCTCCACCCACACCGATGTCGGTCTGCACGCCATGCGGTCCGCGTTGCCGCACATCCACTGCAGCCGAAAGTTTTACGATGTCACCGACGGTCTGTGCTCCCGCCGCGGCAATGTCGGAACGGGTGATGACCGTCACACGGCGTGCAGCCAAAGCTGCCGGCATGGGGGCATGTTGCGTCAGTGCCACGGCCTCGCCCAATGCCAGGGTCTCATCGTCCAAGGTTATGCTGTCTGCCTGTGCACCGGGGCTCTCGGCAAGAGCGGCACTGCGCTCCGACGAGGCATGGGCGGCAGCGGCCACCGACAGGGTGGCTACCGACAGCACGCCGACCTTCACATCCTGTCCCAACGCGGCAAAAAGCGACCAGCGCTTGCCAGCAAAATGGCGGAAGACGAACGACGGACGTCCCTTTCCTGTGTGTTTGTTTTGCATAAAAAATAAATAGGTAAATAATAGACGGCCCATACACTCTATGAGCCTGATTTGTAGTTTGAAGGATAGAATTCACACCCTTCGGGGCGCAAAGATACAGATTTCTTCCATATCATCCGTACGAAACACAAAAAAATGCCTACCTTTGCTTGAAAGAGTGTGCCTTTACGGCAAGGTCACCCGACACTCACTTCCCCCACCCCCTCCGAAAAAAATTTTTCCAAACACCATACATGGGTTTACTTATCGTTTATATCATTCTCTGCCTTTCCATCTCGTGCATGTGCAGCGTGCTTGAAGCGGTGCTACTGAGCACCACTGTCTCCTTTGCCGCACAGAAGGAAGAGGAAGGACATCGTATTGCCGGCGTACTGAAAAAATACAAGGCCGACATCGACCGCCCCATTGCCGCCATCCTTTCGCTCAACACCGTTGCCAACACCATGGGTGCAGCGGCAGTAGGCGCACAGGCTGCGCAGGTTTTCGGCAGCCACATCGTCGGTTACGTCTCGGCCGCACTCACCATCGGCATCCTTGTCTTCTCCGAGATTATCCCCAAGACCATCGGTTCCACTTATTGGCGCAACCTTGCGCTCGGCGCTACGCGCATCATCCGCGTGCTCATCGTCATCACCTTCCCCATGGTCTGGATTTCCGAACGCATCACCTCGCTCATCGGCCACGACAAGGCCCCTCTTGCAGTCAGCCGCGAAGAAGTGAGTGCCATGGTCAATGTAGGCGTTGAGGAGGGGGTGTTCGAAGCCAAGGAAAGGAAGATTATCCAATCGTTCCTCAAACTCGACGAACTCCATGCCGAGGATATCATGACGCCTTCCACCGTAGTGGCATCGGCCATAGAAACCATGACGCTCCGCGAATTCTACGAGGCTGACGACGAGGAATTCCATTCCTACAGTCGCATTCCCGTCTACGATGCCGAGGAGGAATACATCAAGGGCTACGTCCTGCGGGCTGAAGTGCTCGACAATCTTTCCGACGACAAGTTCAAGCTCCGTCTTGCAGACCTCATACGTCCCATCCTCACCTTCCAGGAATCGGAGAGTGTGAGCAACATATGGGAAAAGATGCTTCAGAAGAAAGAGCACATTTCCGTCATCGTCGATGAGTACGGCTCCATGCGAGGCATCGTCACCATGGAAGATGTCATCGAAACCATGCTCGGCGTGGAAATCGTCGACGAGAGCGACGAGGCCGTGAATATGCAGGATATGGCACGTGAAAAGTGGGAGCAGCAGCAACGTCACCAGGAGGGTTTTAATGCCTGATGCCCATGACACACCCGCAGCATGCATCACAGACATATTATAAATATTCATAAAATCCTCAACTCAAACCCGTTGAGAGTCACAAAAAAAGTTATTTTCGCCAAACTTGTAGTCTACAGGTTTGGCGTATTTCTTTGACTATTTGTATATTTGCATCCGATTCAACGCAGGCAATCACTTCCTCTATGCGATATTTCTACTTTGTCATATTCAGTATTGTAGGCATCATCTCGTGCAGTTCGTGCAGTTCGGAGTATAAAATAGACGGTTCGTCGACCGTTCAAGGCTTCAACGGGCAGAAACTTTATCTGCGACTGACCACCGATGGGGTCACACGCGACATCTGCCTCGACTCGTGCGAGATTGTCCATGGCACCTTCAATTTCAGCGGTGCAGTGGACAGTGTGGCTATGGCCGAACTCTACATGGGGTCATACCCCATGATGCCTGTGGTACTCGAAAACGGCGACCTCTTCGTACAGATGGACAATATGTTGCAAACCGTGAGCGGAGGCCCGCTGAACAACCTGCTCAACGACTTTCTCACCAAGCACATGAAACTGGAAAACGACCTTTGGGACCTTGACCGAAGGGCAAGATACATGATTTACGAAGGCAAGAGCGTCGAAGACATCATCCTTACGCTCGACCCCATACGTCGCGACGTGGTGCGGAAAATGCAGAATCTGGAGGTGCACTTCGTCAAACAGAACTACGACAATCCACTCGGCCCCGGCTATTTCATACGCATGTGCAACAGCGAAATCCATGACACAGCCGAAGAGGTGATTCATGACATACTCCGCGATGCCACACCGAAATTCCTTGCACATCCCTTCGTACAGCACTATATGGCAGCACGCGGCATCACTGTCGACCCGCCCATAGGACGCAATCGCCGCACAGCATCAATCCCCAAACAACGGACCGCCACCGATTCCACACGCCGCTCACGCCGCAAGGTTCAGCAGGAAGTATGGGAATGACGCTGCCCCCACCCTCTAAAAGGAATTTGACATCTTCTGAAAAACCTTTGAAAATCCCCACCGAAGCCCTAACTCTTCGATGGGGATTTTTTACGGACAAAAGAGAAACAGTGCCGATGCCTGTCTCGGATTGCACCCTAAGAACATGTCAGAAAGCACAAAAACAGTGACTGTCAACCACCCGAAAAAAAGGGGGGGGGACAGTCACTGCCGTTCTTATTATGGCTAATAATAATTTCAGTAAGGGAACATCGTTTTTGAGAGGGCAGGAATCCTTATAAATGGGACCTACAAGAGACCTTTCACGCCTGCAGTTGCACCACCCATGCCATCAGATAGGCAACAAGCGTGGTATACACTGCCGCAAAGTACGCCACCCGCCGACGTCCGCTTTCAGCGCCTATGGCTACCACTGTGGCGATGCAGGGGAAATAGAACAGGGCAAAGACCATATAGGCAAGTGCCGTTGCAGGGGTGTAGGTCCGGGAGAGTGTCTGGGCAAGACGTGTGCCGGAAGCCTCGTCAGCACTACCGGCATCGGCATCTTCTTCCGGACAGTCGTAGAGGATGCCCATGGTGCTTACCATCAGTTCCTTTGCACCGGTGCCGGCAAGAATGCCGACATCCATGCGCCAGTCGAAGCCAAGAGGAGCAAACACCGGTTCCATGGCATGGCCGATGCTGCCGAGCCACGATTGTTCCTGCTGTTGGGCAGGCGTAAGATCCTCGCCTCCACGGGGGAAATACCCGAGTGTCCATATCACGATACTGGCAACAAGGATGACACTACCCATCTTGCGGAGATACTGGCGTCCCTTCTCCCAGGTATGACGCACGACACTCGAGGGCTGCGGTACACGGTATGGCGGCACTTCCATCACAAAGTTTTCGGTACGGCTGCGCTGATATACCCGCCCCATCACCCACGAAAGGAACAATGCTACGGCAATACCGCCGAAATAGAGCAACGTCATCACCCACACGGCATGTTCAGGGAAGAAGGCTCCGCAGAAGACCACATAGACAGGAAGGCGGGCGGAACATGACATAAACGGGACGGCGAGCATCGTTATCAGCCGTGTCTTGCGGTTCGATATCGTGCGTGTGGCCATCACGGCCGGCACATTGCACCCGAAACCCATAAGCATCGGGATGAACGACTTGCCATGGAGCCCCAACCGTTCGAACAGCGGGTCGGCAAGCATGGCGGCACGGGCCAGATAACCCGAATCCTCGAGCAGGGAAATGCAGAGATACAGTATCAGGATGTTCGGAAGAAACACTATCACGCTTCCGACTCCTCCTATCACTCCGTCGACTACCATGTCGCGGAACATGCCCTCGGGCAGATACGTTGCAAGGCTCTCGCCCAGCCACGTCACCCCATTTTCTATCCATTCCATCGGGTAGCCGCCAAGCTGGAAGGTGAGCCAGAACACGGCAACCATTACCATGGCAAAAAGCACATAGGCCAGCGGTCCCCGAGCTGTCAGACGATTAATGATGGAGGTCCGGAGATTCATCTCCCTTGGCTGAAGCGTATAGATGCCTTCCAGTACGTCCTTCACCGCACGATGGCGCGATTCCACACCAGCGCCTACCTGCAGACGCCCTGCAATGTGGGCGGAAGCGTCGGTATCGATGAGCGATAGGGCTTTGCGGATGGCATCTGCAACACCTTCGCCGTTGCGGGCAACGGTCTGCACACAGGGCACTCCGAGGCGCTCCTGCAGGACTGCAACATCTAATGAACTGCCGCTTTGGCGGAATTCATCATACATATTCAGTACGCATACCACCGGCTTCGGCATACGGAGCAACTGCATGGTTAGCAGAAGGTTGCGTTCCAGATTGCCCACATCGATGACATTGACGATGACGTCCACATGCCCCTTTACCAGTTCGTGCATCACAAACGCCTCGTCCGGACTGGAGGCATGCAGTGAATAGGTGCCAGGAAGATCGACCACCGTCACATTCTTTCCATCCATGGTCAGATGTCCCACGGTGCTCGTCACGGTAACACCGGCGTAGTTTCCGGTCCGTTCGTGGCCGCCGGATGCCGCATTGAAGAAGGCGGTCTTTCCGCAGTTCGGATTGCCCACAATGGCGAGCGTCTTTCCATCTTCGGCCATCTGGCGGTCGGATTTTTTGCTTCTGCGCGAGCAGGATGGGCAGGTGGCATCGGCACAATGGCAGCAGGCCGTGTGGCAGTTCTCCAGTTCGGGAAGGTCGGCAGAGGGAATTGCATCCTGCTTTTCTTCACATTCATCTGCTGCACACACCGTTTTTTCTGTTGAAACGACCACGTAGCGTGCTTCGCTTCTCCGCAAAGCCACCTCGCGGCCCATGACACGATAGACCACCGGTGAGCCTAAAGGCGAGGCATAGAGACGTTCCACCGACTCGCCTTTCAGGAATCCAAGGTCATTCAGCCGTATCTTCTGTATATTGGGGGCATCGACAGACACTACATATGCCTTGCACCCGTCTTTGAGTGCAGAAAGTCTTTCCATTCTTTTTTTGTTTTAAGGGGTGTTCTACAAACTGATTCCCAGACGCAGCATACCGACGCAATGGGCATGGCCGTCGGTGGCAAGCACATGGAGCACGGGCTGAAGCGAGATGGATCCGGTGCATTGTATATTGCAAGTGAACTCTGTGGCCCATTCATCTTGACCGTCAATCCGAACATAGTCTGAAAAGACACCGATATCTGCCCTGGGGAAAGTGTATTTGCCACCGATGCCACAGAAATGTCTGCATGAATTGTCATCGCAAAATGCATGGGAGTATGCCGCCAGAAGGTGAAGTCTTTCCCCAACAGCCTGTTCGGCATAGGCCCACAGGATGGGTCGCACGTGATGGTCGTCCGTACCGGTGTGACCACCGTAGTGGAGACTTCCACCGAGGAAATATCCGCTGCCGCCATGCCGGTATTCGGCCTGCGACATCAGGAAGAGCCCGTCCTCCTTGGGAGAAAATCGGAAGATATGGTCTTTTCCTCCGAACTTCGTGTGCCCCGTACCGTTGTAGAACGAAGCCTGCAGGGCAAAGTGTTCCTTCTCGAAAGCGTAATGCAGTCCCAAAGCAGATGCTGGGTAGGCGGGAATATCGTGGTTGGCCGTGATGGTGGGGAATCCTCCGCAGGTGCTTGCCGTAAAGAGCGAAAGCACATCGCTGCAGAAGTAGTCTTCGTCAACGCGCCGGATGCCGGCAAAGAGCGAATGTCGGTCGCTGACCTGCCACGAAAGTCCTGCCACAGCAAGGGCGAACGGCAGATTCTCCGCATCGATATTGGAATAGCCCTGCAGGTTTTCCACCAAGGGTTCCTCGTCGGTAGTGGCCACGCTTACGGATGACAGATTGAGGCTTACCGACCTGGACAGCGGTATCTCCGCACCGAGCTGGAGAAGGTTGACAAACTTGGCATGTTTGAAATCGCTCTGCACTTCGCCCGTATACTCCACACTGAACGAAGGGTGGTGTGACAGGCTGTCAGACACGCTGGCCATGCTCTGACCTACGTATGCGAACAGGGCTACAATTAGGGAAATAGAAACTTCTGTTTTCATTTTTCTGTGACTTTTTTCATTTCTTATTTTAGAGGAGGGGGGACGGAGTCTTTCTCAATCCACTATAATAATTTCGGCTGCAAAGGTACGACGAGATACCTTTTTCCGCAATACGCAAAAATCGGGATTTTTAGTCGAATATCTGCAGCGTGGTTACCTATTTAAAATGAACCGGATAGCCATGCTTTGGTAATCCATCTCGAAGCGGTGATGCAGAATACCCGAATGTGGGTATTGTCCGTTTCCGGAAGAAGCACTACCTTTGCAGGCGTAAAAAAAGGCATTTCCGATGATACGAGTAAAACTTTACGAGGCTGACGACAAGATGATTGACATCATCAGCGACAACTACAGCATGCTCCAAGGGCTCAGCGCCTTCGGCATCCGTTTGGGATTCGGTGACAAGACGGTCAGCGAAGTGTGCAGCAGCCAGGATGTGGACTGCCATACCTTCCTCACCGTGGTGAACTTCCTCATCAACGGCTATGCGCCGAAAGGTACTGACGAACGGATTTCCGTAAAGACCCTGCTGACATACCTGCAGGCATCGCACCGGTATTTCCTCGACTTCCAACTGCCTTCCATCCGCCGCAAACTTGAAGAGTCGCTGTCGAAAGGCGACGAACTCGCCATATTGATTCTGCGACTGTACGACGAATATGCGCGCGACGTACACATGCATATGAAATATGAGGAGCAAACACTCTTCCCCTATGTCAAAGCGCTCCTTGCCAACGAGCAGAAACAGCATGTTTTCGGTAAGCCAGATGAGCCATGGCGAGAAAACAAAGGCAAGGCCAACTTTAACGTGGAAATCTTTTCAAAGAACCATGGCAGCACCACGTCAAAGCTACAGGAACTTAAGCACATCATCATCAAGTACCTTCCGCAGGATGGCCTAAGCAATAATCAGCTTACCGCCACACTCTTCGATATCTACAACATCGAAGAGTGGCTCAACAACCACAGCCAGGTGGAGGACGTGATTTTCGTTCCTGCCATCCGTCTGCTCGAACAGCAGATAAAGGCTCAGGATGCATCGTCGAGGATATCGCAAATCATCAACAATGCCGAAAGCCGCGAGGCCATTTCCGACCGCGAACGTGAAATCATTGTCTGCCTTGTCCAGGGACTGTCGAACAAGGAAATTGCCGACCGACTCTGCATTTCCATACACACCGTCATCACCCATCGCCGCAACATTGCCCGGAAACTGCAGATTCACTCCCTCGCCGGACTGACGCTCTATGCCATTGCCAACAACCTGATTGACAGAAGCATCATCTTCGGATGAGGGACGAAGGTAGCAATACTAAACGCACGGCCTTTCAGCATGCGCCCTACAGCCGCATTGCAAAGCGTCCGCAAGCACCTGCCATCAAAACAGATGCTTGCGGACTCTTCTTTTTTTGGGGAGGGGGGAGACGTTGAGGAGCTGTTCACTACTCCTTCTAAAAATTTTTTTGGTTCTGCGTCAATTTGGGTGATAGACATGTTCTTGCATGGCTCATCAATCTGTCTGATAATCAACACATTAACTAGTAAAAAGTTGTAGATGTGCGTATTTTTTTGTATCTTTGTATGTGAAAAAAAACATAAAAAAGCGCCCATCTACAGGGTGCAAAGATACAAAGAAATCCGG
>SFJN01000038.1 GCA_004555055.1 Bacteroidales bacterium
CGAATTATCCTACACCCTATCCTTCACCCGAAATCATCAGTAAACACAGGAAGTTTGATGCCTTGGTGTAGAAAATGTAGGAGATTTATAATAAACTTTTTTTGTAGGGGGAGAGAAGCGCTCTTCCGGAAGTTGCAAAACATCGGACTTCTTTGATACAAAGTGCCGTACTTTTAAAGCAAAACATCGGAACTTTCTATCAAAGAAGTCCGATGTTTTTATTTTCCGAAAAAGGTGCTATAAAACCGGACGTCCAACATGGATTTCAAAAAGGCTCGGCATCTTGTAAACACCCCATAATAACAGCCCTACTTCCGAACTGGGGGGAAATAGGGCTGCTTCGCTTCTTCCGTATTTTTTGGAAATCTTACGGTGAAAGGGTAGGCGGTGCTATTACTAAGGAATCAGAAGGAACTGTTCTGACGGTTCTTCTTGTCGGCTGCCTTACGTCCGCTCCGCTCTTCAAGACGTTTGATGTTGCGTTCGTGTGCCGAACTCTGCTGCTTTTTGGTAGCACGCTGCTTGATGAGGGCATCGGGTTTCTGCCGGTGTCGTGGCAGGGCGGTGACGTTCCACTGCTCGTTGAGGTCCCATCCTGCCCGGACATTTATGCTTTGGGGCCGGTAAAAGACGTCCTCGGGAGGCAGACGGTCGGCCCATGAGCCGGGGTCCCAACGTCCGTTGCCGTTGCGGTCGATGAGACAACGCAGATAATACTCTCCCTCCTTGAGATAGTAGAACTCGGCAAGGCGGTCCTTGACATTGGCGGCATAGGCCACCTGTCCGTTGCCGTTGAGGAGTTCTACACGGCAGCATGCGTAGGCCGAGAGGGCCGGCAGGGTGTCGGGTACGGTGACCTGCAGGGAGTCGAGACCGGAAATTTCCACAAAGAGGGTGCCAAACTGGTCGAGGGTCTCAATGCTGAAACTTTTTTCCTGTTTCCCCGTCACCTGATGATAGATGTTTTCCACAGCGGCTGAGTCGATGAGCAGCTTGTAATGCTGTTCAGGGCGCCACTCCGCCCTCAGCCTCCGCCTCATGATGTGGTCGGGGACGGTGTCGATTTCGAAGGGGGCGGGGGTGTCGACGGAGTCGACGGTGAGGAAGAGATGCACCATATCCTCGTTCAGAGATGCAAGTGGGGTGTCGAACTCCAGGATCACGTTGTCGGCAGGCGAAAGGACACTCCCCACCTTGATGTCCATACGGGCGTTCTTCACGGGAACCCTGTCGTCGACCGGTTGTCCGCGCCTGCGCATTCTCTCAATTTGTTTTTGGCGCTTTTCCTCGTCCTTACGTACCTTTTCCATACGTTTTGCCCACGGTGTGCGGGCGGTGATGTCGAGGGTATCGGTACGGAGAAAATGCTGCTGCAGGGAATCGTCCCACGCCATGTAGGTATAACACATGGAAAGGGTGTCCTGCTTGATGAGAGTGGAATCGCGGAGCCAATAGGATATGGTGTCGTTACCCTGGGAGCGCTGTTCGACGAAGGCATCACGCTCGTCGAAATTCAACCCGTGGATGACGGGGACGTGCGTAGAGGGTGCGGTGAAGAAAGCCTGGAAGAAACGCTCGTCCGTACGGTCGGTCTTGAGCAGGGTACGCGGCTGGTTCTTTTCCTGGAAAGCAAGGAGGACGACGTCGTCCGGTGTGAAATGCGTGAAGGGGGTATGGCGTATGGAATCGATGGTGAGGGTATCGATCCAAACTGTGTCGTGGCGGACGTCGGGAAAGGAGCCGGGGACAAGGAGGCGGCGACTGAAGGCTATCTGCTCGGTACGCTGCGAGAATGCGAAGTCCCCGTCGCCGTCCTTGAGAGCATAGGCATTGTATGCCTTGTCGGCAGCCACTCCCTTGATGCTGAAATACCCGTCGCCGTTGGTGCGTGCCACGCGGTCGAAGGGTGTGTGGGTGAAGAGGGTGTCGTCGGAAGGTGCCACATCTGCGGTACCGGGATGCAGGCCTACGAGCACGCCGGAAAGGGGCTCAAGGTCTTCGGCATTGAGCACATAGCCTGCCATCTGCATGGTGTCGGTCTGTGCGCCGGTGGAGAAGATATAGGTGAAATGTCCGAGAGGATTGCCCTCGTTGTTGTCCTTGATGGCGTCGGCAAAGTCGACGGTATAGGTGGTATTGGGCTTCAGGGAATCAAGAATTTCCACCTTGATGCGCTTTCCGGCAGCGGTGATGTTGGGCATCTCCTGCTGTGGAGGCGAGACGATGACGTTTTCCGTGGGATTGTCGATGGCGATGAGCTCGTTGAAGACGAGTTCGAAGGTGGTCTTGCGGTGTTTCCTGGCCTTCTCCCCTTGACGGGCCACCAGTTGCGGCTGCGTCATGCTGACGATGTGTGGCGGAGTCTCGTCGTACGGTCCACCGTCGGGTCCACTACCCATATTGGCACACGACCAAAGGGCGAAGGCGGCAATGATGGCGGAGAGGGCGTGTCGGAGGGAAGTCTTAGGGTTCATTGTTCAAGGCAAGAATCTGTTCGATGATTTCGCGGTTGTTGGACAGCCGGGGCACCTTATGCTGACCTCCGAGTTTTCCTCGGCTTTTGAGCCATGCATTGAAAAGTCCGGGACGGGCCTTGACGATTTCAAGACACTGGAGGGTGAGGTCCTTGTAGCGTTTGGCCTCATAGTCGGAATTGATGGTCTGCAGGGCACGGTCGAGAGCCTGGGCAAAACTTTGGAGGTCTTCCGGCTCGCGGCGGAACTCCACAAGCCATTGGTGACGGCAATGTCCGTCGGCGTCCATGAATACCGGAGCGGCGGTGTATTCCTCCACCTCGGCACCGGTTTCGAGGCATGCCTGCTGGAGGCCCTTCTCGGCATTGTCGACCATAAGTTCCTCGCCGAAGGCGTTGATGAAACTCTTTGTGCGCCCGGTGATGTGGAACTTATAGGGCTTCAGGCTGTCGAAGCGCACCGTGTCGCCAAGCTGGTAGCGCCAAAGGCCGCACGAGGTGGTGATGACCATGGCATAGTTACGTCCGGTCTCCACCTCCCACAGGGGCACGGCATGGGGATTGTCCGTCCCCACTTCCTCAAGGGGGATGAACTCATAGAAGACGTCGTAGTCTATCATGAGCAACATGGCAGTGGAGAGAGGGTCGTCCTGGATGCCGAAGAATCCCTCCGAGGCATTGTAGGTCTCGACATAGTACATCGCGGGATTGGGAATCAGACGGCGGTACTGTTCGCGGTAGGGGGTAAATGCCACACCGCCATGGAAGAAGACCTCAAGATTGGGCCACACCTGCGAAAGGTCGGTCTTCCCCGTCTTCTCGAGGACACTGTGGATGACGCTCATCATCCACGAGGGAACACCGGAAAGGTTGGTTACATTCTGAGGTATGGCTTCATCGGCAATGCGCAGACGCTTCTGCTCGAAGTCGGGCAGGAGGGCGGTGGCCTTGGAGGGCACACGGAAATGGTTGACGAAACGGCTGACGTTTTCGATGAGGATGGCACTGAGGTCGCCGACGAGGCTCTCGGGGAGGTTGCAGTTGGGCTGGTGGCTTCCGCCGAGGATAAGGGCTTTGCCCTCGAAGAGGCGGCTGTCGGGATTGTGGCGGTGGAGATAAAGCGCCACACAGTCGGTGCCGCCGGCATAGTGGATGTGTTTCAGACCGCGCCGGGTGACGGGGATGAACTTCGACTTGTCGTTCGTCGTTCCCGAAGATTTGGCGTACCACAGCGTATGGCCTTTCCACAGCACATCGCTCTCTCCGTGACGCATACGGTCGATATACTCCTTCAGCGACTCGTAGTCGTTGAGTGGGACACGCTGTGCGAAGGTCTCGTACAGACGGATATCCCGGAATCCGTACTTCCTGCCATATTCCGTCTGCTCGGCAGCACGGAGCAGACGGCGCAGGACACCGCGCTGGATATCCTCGGCATGGTCGGCATACTGACCGATGCTCCGGATGCGGTGTTTCATGAATTTCTTGACAACAGGCGTGATATTCATTTTGTCTTCTATTTTCTATGGGGTTGCTGAAGTCTCCGGAAGCCGTGAAGGAAGAGCATCCCTTTCAGTGTCGGCGGTTCAGCATATATTCGAACATCGGGATGTCGGAAGCATAGGTGAGTTTGGCGTTAACCTCATCACCCTCGACGACATGCACCGGCATATGCGGAAGATAGCGCATGACGATACCGCAATCGTCGGTGGCGGCGAAGGCAGGGTCGGCAAGTGCCAGACGATAGGCCTCGGCAATAGTGTGCAGGTGGAAGCCCTGGGGAGTCTGCACCCGCAGCAGGCGGCTGCGGTCGAGAACAGCGGTCTGACGCATACCGTCGTACTCCACCACGGTGTCGGTGACAGGAATGCCCACGTTCACCACACGGTGAATAAGGAGTGTACGGCACACCCGGGTGATAATGTCGGCAGTGACCAGCGGACGGGCGGCATCGTGAAACAGGATGCAGGGCGAATCGTCGGCTTTCGATAGCTCCTGCACGGCACGTATGCCTGCAAGCGACGACTCTGCACGCGTGCTCCCACCCTCGACAATGCGGCATACGGAATGCCATTCGCCCGCTGCCTGACGACGCGCAATGATGGCTTCCACCTCGCTGAAGGTCGAAGGGTGACAGACAATCAGCACCTCGTGGATCATGGGATGCGAAGCAAAAGCTCCGACACTGTGCTCAAGGACGGTGCTACCGCCCAACACCAACAACTGTTTGGGCACATCGCCGCCCACACGGCTGCCGGTACCGCCGGCAAGGATTACCGCATAATTCATAGTAGCATGGGGGAAAAAGAATGGGTGGAGCAGGGGAGGGGGAGGGATGCCTTCGGACCTGACAGGCTGAAGGATGGGAAGGCCGGAACAGGCAAACGACAAAGAGGGGGCCGTAGACGACAAGAAAGCATACGGGAGGCCTTTATGACTTTTTTACACCCTGACACCGGATGCAGACGCTATTCCTGATGCTCCGGACAAGAAAAACACCTGCAGAATACGCGGCAAAGATAAGGGAATTTTACGGAAAAACGTCGGTTAACTTTCTGTTTTCAAGGGCACGGACACCTAAATTGGCAGAAAATGAGATGTAAAATGGTCTATTTCGGAAAACAATTTATAATTTTGCAAAATGAAGAATCGTGCCCGTACACGCGGAAGAACGGATGTAAACGGATGTACAGGTACGCATTTTGACATATTTTTTGAAAATGAAGCATAACAGGAACATATCTTCCACCCTCACCGCACTCACCCGTCAGTTCGCCGTCATCGCCATCGTGCTCCTAGCAGGAAGCACCCTGTCTTCGTGTCTGAACAACGACAGCGAAGAGTTCGACCCCACCGAATACAACGACCTTTATGTGAGCAGTGTAAAACTCGGTACGCTACCACGGTATCTCCACGTCACCGCCTCCGACGGCACCGACAGCATTGCCAAAAGCTCCATATCAGCATCTTCGGCATACCCCATGACCATCGACCATCTGCAGAACATGGTCTACAATGCCGACTCCCTGCCCTATGGCGTGGATGCGGAAAAGGTGATTTTCTCCACCTTCAGCATCGCACAAGGAACTTTGGCGGTGGAGATGCTCGACCGTAAGGACGAAACTACTGGAGAACCTGTGGACACCGTATATTCTACCAGCGACAGCATCGACTTCTCGAAAGGACCGCGACGCTTCAAACTCTACGGCGTTGACGGCACGTCACGGCGCACTTACACCGTTGACGTACGCATTCACCGACAGACGGAAGACAGCCTGACATGGCGACAGCTCACCATGGACGATTGGAAACGGGAGGAACGGCACTGCGGAAACCGTACCGAAACCTTCAGCCTCGACTCCATTACCTTCACATTGCGCCAGGGAGGCATCGATGCCGCAATCTACAACAGCGAACCGCAGCCCGATGCCATGGAAACCGAAAATGCCGGCGAACTGCCTGACGGCAACCTTGCATGGATAGCCACTGCAAACGGTGCAGATGCCCTTACACGCCAAGTGCTCCTCTACGGAACTCTGCAACGCGACTCGCTCGAGAGCCGCATATGGCGCAGAAATGTCGACACCTCCGGAAACCGGAGCCACCGATGGGAATATCTGCCCGTAACGGTGGAGAACAAATACCCCGCACCGGCTTTGCGCTGTGCCACACTCCTGCACTACGACAAGGGCATCCTCCTCGTAGGTATCGACTCCAAGGGATACCCCGCCATCCGATACAGCAACGACGGCGGACGCATATGGCGCAAACACGACTTCCTGCTTCTGCCTGAGAGCCTCAAGGAACGTCAGACACAGAGTCTCGAGGCAAGCATCGACAGCGACAGCAACCTCTGGCTACTCCTCGATGGCAACGAAGTGTGGTACGGACGTGCACACAGCGTGGCATGGAAAGAAGAGACGAAAATCTTCACCCGAAGCCCACGCAGCCAAGAATAAGGGAACGGGACTGACGGAAGCCCCCTCTTCAGAGAATTCACCCTCCCCCACAGAGACCTCCTCCCCCAACGAAAGGTAAACCATGCTACGCCATATCCTCACACTTCTGCTCCTCACAGGCTTCAGCCTCTGTGCCGCCGCACAGGAAGAGGAACACTATACCAAAGAATTCGGCGTGGCAGTGGGCGGAAACTTCATGCTCAACGACGTCAACGCCAAACCCTACGGCGGAACACACTTCAGCGGCGGACTCCTGCTGAGATTCCTGCTCAACCCCAGAATGGCCATCAAAGTCATGGGCTCATATAATATTATTAAGGGCGACGCCATTATTAAGGGCGACGCCGGAAAAACAGACAACTTCTATCCCGCTACCGATGCCACCACCACCGACGCGAGGTTGCAGAAACACTTCAGCGGAGGTATCACCGACGTCAGCGCCACCTACGAACTCAACTTCCTCCCCTACGGCTATAAAGCAGGATACCAGGGATACCGGCGTTTCACTCCATTCATACAGATGGGACTCGGACTGACATACAGCGATGCCGGAAATGCCTTTACCGCAAACATCCCGCTTGGCGTGGGACTGAAATGGAAAGTCGGACCACGCATCAACATGGCACTCGACTGGACCATGCACCTTACACCGTCCGACGCCCTCGACGACATCAAACATCCTAAAGGCGTCAAGGCATCGGGATTCAGAAATACCGACCACTACGGCATCACCATGCTCACACTCACATACGACTTCTCGAAAAAATGCCCGGCATGCCAACGGGCAGAACGCTGAGAGAAAGCGGGAGACTGACGATGCCATCACATCCACACCACCAGAAAACGCTATGATTGACAACCAACGACTGCCACAGCACATTGCCATCATCATGGACGGCAACGGACGATGGGCACAAGCCCGAGGTATGGTACGTTCAAAAGGACACCAGGCCGGAGTGGAGGCTGTGGACAGAATCACATCTGAATGCTCAAGAATGGGCATCAGATTCCTTACACTATACACTTTCAGCACCGAAAACTGGAACCGCCCCCCCGAAGAGGTGAATGCCATCATGCAGCTGCTCATCACCAGCCTCGTGGAAGAGACTTTCATGAAGAACAACGTACGCATGAGGGTCATCGGCGACCGCGAACGCCTCGCACCGGAGGTGAGGAAATGCATCGAAGACTGTGAAGACCATACCTCAGCAAATACGGGACTCACACTCGTCATCGCACTTTCATACAGCAGCCGGTGGGAAATCACCGACGCCATGAAACGCATTGCCCAAAAGGTGAAGGACGGAACGCTCGAACCTGAAGACATCAACGAGCAGACCGTCGCCGAAAACCTCGAAAGCCATTTCATGCCTGACCCCGAACTCCTCATTCGCACAGGAGGCGAACAGCGCATCAGCAACTACCTGCTCTGGCAATGCGCCTACAGCGAACTCTATTTCACAGACATCTTCTGGCCGGACTTCGACGAAAAGGCGCTGTACAACGCCATCGAAGACTACCAACACCGCGAACGGCGATTCGGAAAGACATCGGCACAGGTCAAAGCCGACACCGAACGAAAATAGCCGATATCACGCAATACCACGGAGAAAAAACTGCGCTAAAAACTTCCATCACACTTGCTGGAAAAAAGAGGGTTGGAAACGGTACCTCTGCCCATCTTTCGCAACATTCTTTACCGCATTCCACTCTCCACGCAGCCCTCTCCTTACACCCCTCCTTTTTGTCAATGAACCATCTCAAGCAACTTTTCCTGGCTCTCATCGCCTTCGCAGCCTTTATACCGGCCTTCGGACAGACGCTGGTGAAGCCCGAAATCGTCTATACGGCCGAACACCCCAAATATGTGCTCGGAGGACTCACCGTTGACGGCATCAAAGGATACGATGACGAACTGCTTATCAACATCTCGAACCTCGTTGTAGGAGACACCTACGAAGTGCCCGGACCGGAAATCAGCGATGCCATACAGAGTTACTGGAAACAGGGACTCTTCTCGAACGTTGCCATTGAAGCCGACTCCATCGTCAACGGCAAAATCTATCTCCACATCAAGCTTACCGCACAGCCGCGTATCTCATCGCTCAACATCAACGGCGTCAAAAAGTCGGAACGCGAGGACATCGAGGCACGCATACCCCTCAAGGTGGGCAACCAGGTGACACAGAACCTCATTGACCGTGCACGCCACCGCATCACCAAATACTACGACGAGAAGGGCTACAAAAACGCTGAGGTGGAATTTGTACAGCGCGAAGACATCACCGCTGACAACCGCATGATGATTGACATCAACATACGGAAAAACAGCAAAATACGCGTACATAAAATCTACATCACAGGCGTAGACAAAAAGGAAATCAAACCGCTCAAGCAGGCCATGAAGAAAACCAACGACCGCTCGAGCATCAAGAAGTGGTTCTCCAGCAAGAAATTCCTCGAGGACAAATACGAAGAGGACAAGGGACTGCTCATCGAAAAAATGAATTCCTGGGGCTACCGCGACGCCCTCGTCACCGCCGACTCCGTCGTCAAGTACGACGACAAGCACGTCGACGTATACCTCCATCTGCAAAGAGGTCAGAAATACTATCTCCGCAACGTCAACTGGGTAGGAAACACCGTCTACAGCACCGACGCCCTGAACCACGCCTTCCGCATGAAAAAAGGCGATGTCTACGACATGCGGCTCAGGGACAAACGACTCTCAGAGGATGAAGATGCCATCGGCCAGCAGTACTACAACAACGGCTATGTGTTCTATAACCTCGACCCCGTGGAAATCAACGTCGAGGGCGACAGCATCGACCTCGAAATGCGCATCTCCGAAGGGCAGCAGGCTACCTTCAACCGCATCCGCATTACCGGCAACGAACGCGTCTTCGACTACGTCATCCGACGCGAGCTCCGCACCAAGCCCGGCGACCTCTTCTCCATGGAGAGCATCAAGCGTTCCGTACGCGAACTCTCGAACATGAACCAGTTCGACTCCGAAATCCTGGCACAGGAAATCTCCAAAAACATCCATCCTAACCAACAGACGGGAACCGTCGACGTCACCTATCCCCTCGTCACCAAAGGCGGCGACCAGATAGAACTCTCCGCAGGATGGGGACAAACCGGCGTCATCGGAAAACTGGGACTCAAATTCACCAACTTCTCGCTCCAGAACCTCTTTGGGAAAAACGGCTACAAACGCATCGGCTTCATCCCGCAGGGCGACGGACAGACGCTCTCGCTGCAAGGACAGACCAACGGTACATACTACCAGTCGTACGCACTCTCCTTCATCGACCCATGGTTCGGAAAGAAACGTCCCAACTCCTTCTCCTTCAGCCTTTACTACTCAAAGCAGAGCGACGTTAACTCCAACTTCTACAACAACTATTACAACAACCTCTATAACTATTACTACGGATACGGTACAAACTCCGGTTACTACAACTACACCAACTACTACGACCCCGACAAATGGGTACGCCTGGTAGGACTGAGCGTAGGATTCGGAAAACGTCTCCGCTGGCCCGACGACTACTTCTCCTTCAGCGTGGCACTTGGCTATACACGCTATATGCTGAAGAACTGGCAGTACTTCCTCATCACCGACGGAAACTGCAACAACATCAACCTCACATTAAACCTCAACCGCTCGAGCATCGACAACGGCTTCTTCCCACGCCGAGGCTCCGACTTCAACTTCTCCCTCACACTCACACCGCCCTACTCACTTTGGGACGGCATCAAGTACGAGGGACTTGCCACAAACCGCTACTCCTCGACCTATCAGAAGGAAGCACAGGACAAGTACCGCTGGGTGGAATACCACAAATGGCATTTCTCCTTCAAGCACTACATCGCACTCTCCAATTCCTTCAAGCATTGTCCCGTCCTCTATACCCGTGCTGAAGTAGGTATTCTTGGTGCCTACAACAAACACAAGAAGTCGCCCTTCGAAACCTATTACGTCGGTGGCGACGGCATGTCGGGATACTCCACCGGATACGCTACGGAAACCATCGGACTCCGAGGATACGAAAACGGTTCGCTCGCCGGAAACAGCTCCACAAACGGCTATGCCTTTGAACGCCTTACCATGGAGCTCCGATTCCCCATCATGCTCGAAACCTCCACAAGCATCTACGCACTCGGATTCATCGAAGCCGGAAATGCATGGAGCGACGTCAACCGCATGAACCCCTTCAAGCTCAAAAAGTCGGCCGGTGTCGGCGTACGAATCCTCCTCCCCATGGTCGGACTTATGGGTATTGACTGGGCATACGGCTTCCAGAAGTACGACAGTTACGGCTCGAAAATCGGAGGGTCACAGTTCCATTTCGTCATCGGACAGGAATTCTGACAACCCCTCGTCACTGACGCAAATACTTGTGCATTAGCGGTGAATGGGACAGAAATAATGCAAAAAAATCACAAAACGCTGAATTTTCACCGCTCCATATCTTTTACATACACCGCATACGGCCTAAATTTGCCGACATAACACATTCATTTTTTTGAAACGTTAAAAGACTCATGAAAAAGTATATCACCGTCTGCCTGCTTGCCATGGTATGCTGCCTGCAGGCCAATGCACAGAAGTTTGCACTCATCGACATGGAATACATCCTGGCCAACATTCCTGCCTACGAACGTGCCAACGAACAGCTCACACAGGTCAGCAAACGATGGCAGGCCGAAGTCGAAGCTGTCGACAACGAGGCAAAGACCCTCTATAAGAACTACCAGAACGAAGCCGTTTTCCTCTCCGAAGCACAGAAGACCGAGCGCGAAAATGCCATCGTTGCCAAGGAAAAGGAAGCCAGCGAACTGAAGAAGAAATACTTCGGTCCCGAAGGCGAACTTTACAAGAAGCGCATCGCGCTCCTCGAACCCATCCAGGACGAGGTCTACAACGCCGTCAAAGGCATTGCCACATCTAAAGGCTTCCAACTCATCCTCGACCGTGCAAGCGAGGGCGCTGGCATCATCTTCGCCTCTCCTAACATAGACATCTCAAACGATGTCCTTGCCAAATTGGGATATAGCCGATGAAAAGACATGTAGCAAACGAAAAGGAATCTCATAAAAACAATAACCATAACAAAACAATGATTAAGAAAATCCTTTTGATGGTGTTGATGCTCGCACCCATCACCGTTTTCGCACAGAAGTTCGCTCACTACGATTCGCAGGAAATCGCAAAGGTTTATCCCGCATACCTCACCGCACAGACTGAACTTGAAGCACTTGGCAAACAGTACGAAAACGACCTTCAGGAAATGCAGAAGGAACTGCAGACCAAATTCGAAAAGTATCAGAATGAAGTGAACGAGTCCACTCCTGCCAATATGCGCCAGCGTCGTGAGCAGGAACTCAACGACCTTCAGCAGCGCATACAGCAGGCTTACCAGGACAACCAGAAGAGCTTCCAGGAAGAGCAGGCCAAGAAAATGCAACCCATCATCCAGAAACTTCAGGATGCCGTCAACGCAGTGCTTAAGGAAGGTGGATATGTTTACGCCATCGACAAGTCCACTGCAGCCAGCGTAGTGATCAACGAGTCCATCAGCATCGACATCACTGCCCAGATCAAGACCAAACTCGGCATTCAATAAGTTCCTGTCGTAGAGACGCTTCCGGAGATTTTTCCGAAAACAAACATCTACAACTATTCACTAAACACCATGCGACATCGTGGCACGTCTCCCCTGCGAGTGGCCGCGATGTCGCATAGCTTTTGCCGCCTTCGTCCACCCAAAGCAAGGCGAACCTAAATCAAAGGAGTTTCCGACATCGGAATACAACCTCCCGCTAAAAACACCCTGACATATGACCCTCAGGCTATCCACACGCTACGCACTTCTCCTAATCACCTTCGGTACGCTGTTCCATATTCATGCACAGCCATTGCCTGCCGTCTCCGACTGCAACACCGCAGCGGTGGCCGACAGCAGCACCATGCCCCGCCCTGCCGACTACCCCTCGGCCCTGCGCCAACGTGTCGACAGCCTGCTCCGTCTCCCCCTCCTCGAACATTCGCAACTCGGACTCTGCGTCTACGACCTTACTGCCGACAGCCTGCTAATGGATTGCGGACAGCACCAGTGTCTGCGCCCCGCATCGTGCCAGAAGGTCATCACCGCTGCGGCTGCCATCGAAACCCTCGGCAGCGACTACCGGCTGAGCACCACACTGCTGATGAACCCTGCCGACAGCAGTCTCGTCATACGCGCAGGTTTCGACCCCCTCTTCGGTGCCGACGACATGCACGCCTTTGCCGATGCCATACGGCAAGCTGGAATCTCCACTCTGAAGGCTCCTGTCACCCTCGACTGCAGCATAAAGGACACGCTACGCATGGGGTGGGGATGGTGCTGGGACGACGACAATCCTCCCCTTTCGGCACTCCTCTTCAACGGCCGTGACACCTTTGTAAAACATCTGCGCACGGCACTCTCCAATGCCGGTATACCGACTCCCGACTCTGCTTTTTCCGTATGCTACGCCGCGACACCACCCGAAGCACGCCCCCTTGCCGTACGTACACATACGTTACAGCAAGTGTTGCAGCCCATGCTCAAACGCAGCGACAACCTCATGGCAGAAGTCGTCTTCTACCATCTTGCTGCACACGGCGGCAAATCCTTTGCAGGGCGTAAGGAAGCCACCGACGCCATTACATCCTTTATCCGGCGGGCGCTTCCTCAGGCAAAGCACTTCCAGATTGCCGACGGCAGCGGACTGTCGCTCTATAACTATACGACGCCCGAAATCCTCGTTGCTGTCCTGCGCCGAGCCTGGCACGACAGCAACCTTTACACCACGCTTTTGCCCGCACTGCCCATAATGGGAAAGGACGGTACGCTCCGACGACGATGCCACGGACAGAGTGCACAGCACCGCATTTGGGCAAAAACCGGAACTGTCGAGGGGGTCAGTACCCTTGCCGGCTATGCCATGGCTCCCAACGGCCACCAGCTGGCATTTGCCATCATGAACCAGGGCATCCGACGCACACGCGACGGACAGCAGTTCCAAGACCTTGTCTGCAACGCCCTTACAACGCCGCTGCGAACCACAGACATCGAACCGGACGACATGGCACCTCTCCCCAAAGACGACTGTACAACGGACATGGAGGAATGATGCGCCAAGTAGGGAATAAAGGTTTCGGAAATCAAAAACATCGGACTTCTTTGAAGGAAAGTACGGAGGTTTTGCCACAAAAGTACGGAGGTTTTATGCAAAGAAGTCCGATGTTTCTGTTCTTCCGAAGGATGAAATCCGACGTACGCATGCTCTCCTCCTCCCCCCACAAAAAAAGTTTTTTAAAAATCTCCTACATTTCCTACACCCGGCAAGGAAAACGCCAATAAAACCAGGACATTTCGGGTGTAGGATTGGGTGTAGGATTTCCTCCGTGGTGTGGGATTATCCTACACCAATCCTACATCCTACACCTTATCCTACACCCAATCCTACACCCGAAAACAGAAGTAAATACAGGAGGTTTATGGTACTGGTGTAGGAAATGTAGGAGATTTTCAAAAACTTTTTTTTCATTGCATTCCTATGATATAGTTCCCCCTACAACATCACAAAATAATCACAACAAAAGCATTTTCATGAACCGACTCTTCACCGCAATCCTTCTCGCCGTGGGCATTGTCGCGGCATATCTCCTCAACCGTTCCGGAAACCTCCTCACCGATACCTCATCCGTCACCCACGAGGATATGGAGATTCCCGCCATTCCCGACGAGGGCATCGTTGTCCACCATACAGGCTATACCCTTGCCTACAGCACCGTCACCAACTGTCCGCAGTGGGTGGCATGGGCTCTGACGCGCGAAGAAACAGAAACTAAAGCCACAGAACGCAAAGATGACTTCCGGGCCGACCCGAACCTGCCTCATCTGAACCAGGTAGAGAGTAACGACTACCGCAAATCAGGCTACGACCGTGGGCACATGTGTCCGGCCGCCGACATGAAATGGAGTACGGAAGCCATGTCCGACTGCTTCTACATGTCGAACATCTGCCCGCAGGTCCCCGCACTCAACCAAAAGTGGTGGGAACATCTCGAACGGGCATGCCGACGCTGGGCATCGCAGGAGGGAGAAATCTTTATCTGCTGCGGACCCGTCTTTGAAAAGGGAAAACAGAAAAGGTATATCGGCAACGAACATCAGATTCGTGTCCCGGACGCCTTCTTCAAGGTGATACTCTCCCTGCAACCCCACAATGAGAAGGCCATCGCATTCATCTACCGGAACACCGCCGACCGCCAGACCATGGAGGAGGCTGCCGTCACTGTCGACCAGGCGGAGGCACTGACGGGCTATGACTTCTTCCCCGCACTTGAAGACGAACTTGAGGCACGGCTCGAAGCCTCGGCCGACCTTCGGGCATGGAACTGACATTCGTACCGTAGAACGGGAAAAGGAGTAAATTCAGATTCATTCCCACGGAAAACATCAACAGATAAAAAAGCAAAAAAGAATTTGCATATTCCGATGATTTCTGCGAACTTTGCAATCCCAAAGATATTCCTTTAAAACCCCTTAAACCCTACCCATATGAAACTAAAGACTCTCATTGCCGCCCTGGCATTCGTGGCCATACCTGCCATGCTCTCCGCACAGACCATGAAGGAGAATGAGCAAACCAGCGAACAACTGAAGAATGAAATAGAAATTCTCAAGGCTGATATCAAGGCCCTCAAGGCACGCCACAAGTCCGACAAGACAAATCCTGAATACATCACCCAGATCAATGCCAAGACTGAGGAACTGAAGGAGGCTACACGCAAGAAGAAACTCGTCGACAATGTCATCAAGGCCGACAAGAAGGCACAGAAAGAGGCCAAACAGGCAGAAAAGGCCATGAAGCAGAACGACAAGGCACAGACGGAGGCCGACAATCTGCGACAGACAAACTTCTACATGGACAAGTCGAACGAGATGCTCAGCGATGAACTGAAAGCCCAGATTGAAGTCCTCAAAGCCGACATCAAGGCCCTCAAAGCCCGCAAGAAGGCCAACAAGAACGATACTAACATCCTTGCCCAACTCGAACAGAAGAAGGTGGAACTCAAGGAGGCAAAACGTCAGAAGGCCGTCTTCGACAAAGCCATCAAGGCAGACAAAAAAGCCAAAAAGGAGACCCAGCAGGCAGAAAAGGCCCAGGAACGTCTCGACGATGCTACCGACAAACGCAACCGATGACAAACCGAGAGCAGAGCCAAGCGACGACAAGCCGAGAGCAATATCAAACTTGTTTGAATATTGCCGAGGCGCGAAGGAGCAAGGCGGCAGCCAAGCTTGCTTGAGCTATGCCGAGGTGCGAAATTGGAAGGCGAAGCCAACCGATGAAGCAGCGAGAGGATAATCCAAACGTGTTTGGATTATCCCGAGTCGCGGAAGAGCAAGGCGAAGCCAGCCGATGAAAAACCGAGAGCAGAGCCAAGCGACGACAAACCGAGAGCAATCAAACTCTCACACCATGCGCACATCCTTTTCTGTAGGTTGCCAAGCGTGGAGCACATAATTTTTCCACCTTCTCTACTTATGGACAAGGTTGTACAAAGGCAGGTGCTGCAGCAGATATCTTCCGCTTGCAGCACCTGCCTTTAATGTTGTAGCACGTTGATGTCCGAAAAGGCTCTCACTTTTTCGCCTCTTCCCAAAACTTTCTTTGTCAGTTTTACCGAATTACATATCTTCTATAGACAATCCTCTGTAAATGATTTCGTAACCTCTGAATGTGCCGATGG
>SFJN01000039.1 GCA_004555055.1 Bacteroidales bacterium
CGGTAGCGAGATTGCTCCAATCACTCAGGACTACAATTCAGCCGTGACTGCTCCAGCAGATCCTACCAAGACAGGCTACACCTTCGCTGGATGGGATAAAGAGATTCCTGCAACTATCCCTGCCGAGGACATCACCATCAAGGCACTCTGGACAATCAACCAATATAAAGTCACATTTATTGCTGATGGCGTTATCGTTTCTGAAGGAAAGTATGATTATGGCACACAAATTGTTGTTCCAGAAGCTCCAGAAAAAGAAGGCTATACATTCTCAACATGGGGCGAAATTGATGCAACGGTACCAGACCATGACGTGACATATACAGCTTCATACGATGTAAACTATTACAAACTCACTTATATCTTGGATGATGAGGTATACGCAGAGTTTGATATTGCATTTGGTGAATTTATAGTTCCAATTGAAGTTGAACCAGAAGAAGGTAGAACGTTTGAAGGATGGCAAGATGTTCCAGAAACGATGCCATCACATGATGTAACAATCTATGGAAGATCTATAGCAACTTCTATAAATTCAGCAACAATAAAAAACAACGAGATAGTTTCTGTCTATACGTTAAAAGGTAGTCTCGTCAAAAAAAGCGTTGAATTCAAGTCAATTCATAAGACTCTGGAATCTGGCGTTTACATAATAAACGGAAAGAAAGTTCTTATAAAATAACCCTATCAAAAAGGCGCATCACCCATAACTGGATGGTGCGCCAATTTTAATAGAGTGTAGTGGCAAGTTTATAAATTGCGACGTTTCTGTCTCTGTTGCTTCTGTTCCAAATCAAATTGTACATTGTAAATGGTGCATGGAGTTATCTCTCCGCCCAATCGCCACGGTCGAGGTTGCGGTAGCTGATGGCTTCGGAGATGTGTGAAAAAGACACTACCTCCGCACCTTCGAGGTCGGCGATGGTGCGTGCCACCTTGAGTATGCGGCTGTAAGCACGTGCAGAGAGTTGCAGGCGTTCCATGGCCCGTCGGAGTTGTTCGGCAGCCTCGGGGGTGGGTGTGGCGTACTGTTGCAGCATCTTCTCCGTCATCTGTGCATTGCAGTGTATGCCGGGACAATTTTTGAAACGGTTCTCCTGAATCTGCCGTGCCGCTATTACACGTTTGCGGATTTCCTCGCTCGATTCGCCTGCGGGCGCATCGCTAAGGTCTTTGATGGGCACAGGTACGACATCAATCTGGAGGTCGATGCGGTCGAGCAACGGTCCGCTTACACGGCTTCTATAGCGCTGTACCATACCCTCGGTGCAGGTACAGCGGCGTGAGGGGTCGGTAAGGTAGCCAATGTAGCGGTGTATTTCGCCCGCGAGATGGTAATCTGCCGGTCTTCGAGCGGCTGGCGGAGGGTTTCGAGCACCTTCTTGCTGAATTCCGGGAACTCGTCGAGGAAGAGCACACCGTTGTGAGCCAGACTGATTTCGCCGGGCTGCAGGTTTGTGCCGCCTCCGATGAGTGCGACGTCGGAGATGGTATGGTGTGGCGACTGGAAAGGGCGGATGGCAATAAGGGTATCCTGCTGTTTCAGTTTGCCGGCAATGGAGTGTATCTGTGTGGTCTCGAGGCTCTCGTGGAGGGTCAGTGGCGGAAGAATGCTGGGCATGCGTTTGGCCATCATGCTCTTTCCGCATCCAGGGCTGCCGATGAGGATGATGTTGTGGCCTCCGGCGGCGGCAATTTCAAAGGCGCGTTTGACGTTTTCCTGCCCTTTTACCTCGGAGAAGTCAAACGGGAAGTCGTTCTGTGCTGCGTAGAATACCTCTCGGGTATTGATGACGGTGGGCGCAATGGCCTTGACACCCGTAAGATGTTCGATTACCTCTCCGAGGTGCTGTGCGCCGTAAACTTTTAGGGTGTCGACTACTGCCGCCTCCCGTGCATTGTCGGCAGGGACGAATATACCCTCGTAGCCCATCTTCCGTGCCAGGATGGCGGCAAGGAGTACACCGCGCACGGGGCGGAGTTCGCCGTTCAGTCCCAGCTCGCCCAGGAAGACATATCGTCCGATTTCCTTTGCTACAGTCTTGAAAGCCGGCTTTTCGTCTGCAGCGGCGCAAAGTTGTCCGATGGCAAGTGGCAGGTCGAATCCCGACCCTTCCTTTTTTACATCGGCAGGCGCAAAGTTCACCGCCACATCGTAACGGTCGCGGATATGGTAGCCGCTGTTCTGCAGTGCGGTGCGCACGCGGGTGCGGCTTTCCTTCACGGCATTGTCGGGGAGCCCCACCATGACGAAGAATGGGTCGCGCTGGGCATTGAGCTTTTCGAGGTTCACTTCTATAAGTACGCGGGTGGCCTGCAGACCGTTGATGGAGACACTGTGTATGGTGGATAACATAGGGAATAAGAATTCAGAAAGAAGAGAGGAAGAGAGAGTTTAGAAATCAGGAAAGGGTCATCGGCAAAATGTCATGGGGCAAGGCTTCTTCGAGTTCCAGCAGCCATCGTTTCCGTTCCACACCCGCAGCGTAGCCTGTCAGCGAGCCGTCAGACCCAATGATGCGGTGACAGGGTACGATGATGGCGATGGGATTGAAGTGGCAGGCCTGTGCCACCGCCCGTGCAGCCCGCGGATTCCCTATGCGGGCTGCCAAAGCACCATAGGAGAGGACGGTGCCATAGGGAATGTGGCAGAGTTCTTTCCATACCCTTTGCCGGAAGGCTGTCCCTTCAAGCATAATCGGCAGGGAAAACTCGGTGCGCCGACGGCAGAAGTACTCGTCGAGCTGTCGGCGTACAGCATCTGCCAGCACGGCATACTCCTCCAACGGGCTTTCCCCTCCCTCCTGCCATCCGGCGAAGCCCTCTGCAGCCCGACACCAACGGCAGGCTGTGATGTAGCCGTCGGAAAGCGTCACGGCAAGTTGACCGAATGGCGACGGATGGAGAAAACGCATGGACATGGCAGAATTCAATAAAAAGGGGGAAGCGATGGGTAATCGTGGCAAATTTAATGTTTTATGCCTTATTTTCCCATAAAGTTGTCCGGGAAATCCCGCTTTACCTTCTCCCATGTCCCACTTTTTGTTTCCGATACCCGCTGGGGGGGGGAGGTGACAGTCCATGCAGAAGGTGTGTACTTCCCCTCCCTTGTTGCCTCAGAACAGCCCGGTATCCTGCAAAAATCCGGAGACAGGCCGCCGGAAACTACCACAATCGTCAGCCCTTGTCATGAAAATGTGGAGAAAAAGTCTTAATTTCGCCATGTCGGTGAAGGTGGCATTTCCCCCTTCATCCTTTCCCTCCCCCAAATAAAAATAAAAGCAATATATATGGAAACCCTGAAAACCTTGATAGAAAACTGGATTTGTGCCGGAGCCTCAAGTAGCGGAGCGCAGGCAGCCACTCTGGGCATCATGGCCTCGCTTGCCGCCCTCCTTGCCTTCGTGGCCGACTGGCTGTGCCTGCATGTGGCCGTCCCCATCATTGTCCGCGTCACGCGCCGCACGCATACGCAGTGGGACGATATGCTCTTTTCGCGTCGCGTGCTGAATTCCGCCTGCCACATCGTGCCTGCCATCGTCGTATGGTGGCTTCTGCCGATGGTTGTCGGAGAGTATCCCCTTGCAAAGGAGGCCATGAGCCGCGTCACCGCCGTCTACATCACGGTGATGACGCTCCGTACGCTGCAGAGCATGATAGATGCCGTGGGGCAGATGGATACCGACCGTCGCTCGTCGGCACAGCAGTATTTCCATACTTTTTGCGGAGTGCTCCGCATAGTCAGTTTCTTTGTCGCTGCCATTGTGGCAGTGGCCATCGTATTGGGCCGCAATCCTCTGAACCTCATTGCCGGACTGGGTGCCACCTCAGCCGTGCTGATGCTGGTATTCAAGGACACCATCGAGGGGCTTGTGGCGGGCATCAGGCTCACCAGCAACGAGATGATGCACATCGGCGACTGGATAACGGTGCCCGAAGCCGGAGCCGACGGTACGGTGGTGGGGATGTCGCTGACGACGGTGAAGGTGCGTAACTTCGACAACACCATCGTCACCGTCTCGCCGAAGACGCTTGTCGACCGCTCCTTCCGCAACTGGAAGGGTATGCTACAGGCTGACGGACGGCGGGTGGCGCGGCGCGTGTGCTTCGATATCCACAGCCTTGCCACCGTGACGCAGCAGACGGCGGAGAAACTTCAGGAAAAGGGCTATTGCTCCGCCGAGGACCTTGCCACACCGCAGGTGAACATGGCGCTCTACCGCCGCTATATGGAGCGCTTCATTGCCAACCGTCCGGAGGTGAACGCCGGCATGCAGCTGATGGTACGGCAGCTAGAGCCTACACCCTATGGCATGCCTTTGGAATTCTACTTCTTCCTCCACGACAAGGAATGGGCCGTTTACGAGCACCAGATGGCCGAAATTGTGGAGTGGGCCGTGGTGATAGCCGCCGACTTCGGGCTGAGGGTCTATGAGGTGGCTTCGGCCGAGGGGCCTTCGGGGCGTTGAACTCCCCCGCCTCAGGACCGAATCCCGAGAGTGCCGGCATGGGGGAAAAACGGAAGGGGGGGGCAGACACCTGCGTCCACAGTGGTGTGGAATATGCAGGTGCCTGCCCCCTCCTCTTTTTCTCTCTCTTCGCACGTTTCTCTTTCCCCATAAGTTTCGGGGAGCCAGGAGGTGCGGACCAGGCGTACCATCTCCTTCCCTCCACTTGCCATAGTCCCCCCTCCTCAGTTTGCCATAGCTTCAAAAAAAGGGGGGCGTCGCACATGGGGGCCGATAGAGAATAACTCTCTCCCCACGTGGAAACGCCCCTCACCAGCACCGTTCAACTATAGAGCGGCATCAGCACGGTTGCATCTTCTTTTTTCCGGGCAGGAATCCTGGCATTCATCACTCCGCTCCTCCTCCCTGTGTGCCGGAATGGCTCCCGTAGCTTTATCTCCCAGTCTGTTCATCAGGTTCTTTCCTATAAGTTTTGTCTGTCTCCCTCCCTGCATTTATATCCCTCGGGGGGAGGAACATCTGAGGTATGCTTTTATTATCATAGAGGGGGGAGCACACCCGGAACTATCATGCCCCCGTCGGAAAAAAGGAAAGAAGCAGGAAAACGAAAAACGGGCGATGTCGTTGACATTGTCGTGCCCCTTCTTTATCCATTAATGGCATAAAACAGCGGAAAGTAACCCCATAAGCGCAAAAAAAAAGTATCTTTGCAACAATTTTCCTGTCTCCCTCCCCCTCTCTTCCTTCCCACTCCCCCCATGCTTCAGTCGCGTCTGCTATTGCCCTCCGTCCCTCTCCGCCCCTTCATCCACCATTTCTGGGTGATGCGTGCCGATGCTTTTCCTCACGAGATGAGCGTGATGCCCCGGGGATGCTCCAAGTGGATATTCCACCGCATGGAGCCTTTTGTGGTAAACGGTGTGGAGGAACGCGGTAACATCGCCACCGTCTGCGGACAATACCATACGGCGGCACGCATCAGTTCGGCACATCCCATAAGCCTTATCTTCGTCGTCTTCCAGCCCTACGCCATGAAGATGGTAATGGGGGGCATGCCCTGCAGCCTGTTCTATGCCAGCAATGTGGATATGGACAGCCTGGGGATGCCGGAGTTCAAGGAACTGAAGCGCAGGGTGACGGATGCCGCCGATGACGAGGAGGCCATTGAGCTGGTCGAGGATTTCGTGATGCGCCAACTCGCGCGGAGCCCCGAGAGTGTCTATCTTCCGCGCCTGCAGTATGTAAGCCATGCCATCGAGCAGCACCCCGCCCTCTCCCCGGCAGAACTTGCCGAAATGGCATGCCTCAGCGAGCGGCAGTTCCGCCGCATCTTCGACGAGCACGTGGGCATGTCGCCGAAACGCCTGCTCAAGGTGGCGCGTTTCCTGCATGCCGCACGCAGCATACAGAGTCTTGAAACGCACGACTTCACCGACATCGTCTATGGTATGGGATATACCGACCATTCGCACTTCAACAAGGACTTCAGGGAGTTTGCCGGCATGTCGCCGACGGAATACCTGCAACATGTGCGCCGGCTGAACGACGACAAGGTGCTTGAAGGCTACAGGACCTATCATTACTGATACTTTTTTTGCAAATCTGCATCCTTTGCCCCATAGGGGTGAAGGATGTCCGTTTTTTACAAACGCCACGATGGCGGGCATCGCTAATTTTGCATCGAATTTGCAACAATAACGAGAAAAAAGACGAAACACACGCATATGAAAAGCCTGATAGCCATCATGGCAATGTGCACGGGAGTCCTTGCCGCCAATGCACAAAATGCCGCCGATTCCATTACAGCATATCCCTTCCCTCTCGATTCCATCGATGAGCAGCACCTCAGCGAGGCCGTCGTGCGCGGACACCTGCCGCATACCCGTATGAAGGGGAATGCCATCGTGACGAAAATCACAGGTTCCGCCCTCGAAAAGGTGGGAACCGCCCACGACATGCTGCGCCATGTGCCGGGCATCATCCGTAAGGGCGACGACCTGGAGGTCATCGGCCGCGGTACGCCCATCTATTTCATCAACGGCCGCCAGGTGCGCGACCTTGATGAACTGAAGCGCCTGCAGAGCGACGAGGTGGCAAGTGTGGAGGTCATCACCAATCCCGGAGCCCTCTACGACGCCACCGTCACTGCTGTAGTACGCATACGCACCGTACGCCGCCAGGGCGACGGTTTCGGCTTCAACCTCTTTGCAAAGGACGAGCAGAGCCTGCGTACCGACCGCAACGATCCCGAGGCACAACTCGACATGAACTACCGCTACCGCGACTTCGACGTCTTTGCTTCTGTCAAGGAATGGCAGTACCGTACGGGGCAATGGAGCGACCTGGGACAGATTACCACCGACGCTGCGGGGGAGAAGGAACTCTTCCGGTATGACGGAAACATGGAGAACTTATGGCGCGGCGTAGGCACCCACCTCAGCGGAGGCTTCAACTGGCAGGTCAACGAACGCCACTCCTTTGGTGCAAAGGCCGACTATGCGCTGACGACGCGGTCCGACATGCACGAACGCATGTATATGGAACGCCGCGAAAGCGGGGTGCTTAAAGAAACCGTCATTTCCGACGGCGCCACCTGGGGGCTCAATCCCAACAACGTGCTCGTGAATGCATACTACAACGGCCAGGCTGGAAAGCTGAACATCGACTTCAACACCGACATGTTCTTTGCGGACGACAACAGCCGCCAGTCGTTGGCAGAGGATGCCAGTACGACCGACCGCGACGTGACATCGCTGAAAAAGGCTTCGAACAACATGGTGGCGGCAAAACTCGTGCTCTCGTACCCCATTTGGAAGGGACAACTGATGCTCGGCACCGAAGAAACCTTCGTTCGTCGCGACAACCTCAATGCCAGCACCGGTACCGGACTGCCCGACTCGCAGTCGAAGGTCAAGGACGACACCTATGCCGCATTCGTGCAGTATGCCTTCAGCATCGGACAACGGACAAACATCAGTGCCGGACTGCGCTACGAGCATGCAAGTTTCGACTACCGCGAACTCTCCGATGCTGCGGAAAACCTCAACCGCTGCTACGACAACTTCTTCCCCTCGTTCTCCGCTTCTACCGCCGTGGGCAAGGTGAATCTCTCGCTCTCCTATTCCAGCCGCACCAAGCGTCCTTCGTTCTGGGAGCTCAACAACTCGCTTTCTTACCACAATCGTTATGTGGTGCAGCAGGGAAATGCCAAACTGAAGCCTTCGACGGAACATACCATCGGGCTGAATGCCATGTACAAGTTCCTCACCGTAGGAGCCAACTATTCGCATTATACCGACCTCGTGTGCAGCTGGAGCACCCCGATGGACGACAACGGTATGGTGCTCGTGTCGTACCGCAACCTCGACAAGCCCCAGCACCAGCTCAATGTCTTTGCCGCCGCCGGACGCACATGGGGATGCTACAGCCCCACATGGACCGTGGCAGTGGTAAAGCAGTGGCTTACGCTCGACTTCGACAATGGCAGCCGCTCCTTCGACAAGCCCCTTTGGGTGTTCAACGCCAACAATGCCTTCCGCTTCAAGCATGGCTGGCAGATTGAGGCCAACTCCGAGTTCCACAGCAAGGCCCACTACAGCAACGTGCGCCTCACACGCCACTACTGGGCCCTGGAGACGGCCCTGCAGAAGTCGTTCCTCAAGAATGACGCCCTCACGCTCCGCCTCTCATGGCAGGACATGTTCCGCAAACTCCGCAACGATGTCTATATCTATTACGGCAGCTACAGCATCTACCAGACCTTTGCCCAGGACTACAACCGCCTGGTCTTCACCCTGCGCTACAACTTCAACACTGCCCGCAGCAAGTACAAGGGTAGCGGTGCCGGACAGGATGCCCGTAACCGGATAGGCTCCACCGCACGCTGACGGCAATGGGGGTTCCGCCGGACGGGGCGGAAAATATTGCACACTCCACCCGGAATCACCCGTTTCGAGCCTTTCAGAACCCTGCCAAAGAGCCTGTGGACCTTCAAAAATTTTGACAAGGCATCGCGTCGCTTCTAGAGCGGATTTTGGCTGCTTTTTCGACGTTCTGCCATCCTGTGTTGTCAATTTTGTGATATTGATGTGTGCAGATATCAGCAGAATTCGTCTGAAAATGCGGCAAAAAACTAAAAAATGCGGCAAAAAGTTTGGAAAATGCCGTGTTTTTGGTTCAAAAACATCGGACTTCTTGGGCACAAACATCCGTACTTTTGATGTAAAACATCGGTACTTTGTGGCAAAGAAGTCCGATGTTTCCGTTTTTCCGGCCTAAAAGCACGTGAAAATCCCCTTTTCCCGATTTTGCAATATTTCAGAACGAGGTAAGGTGTGGTGGCTTCCGAGGCCATTCTCAGCCCGTTAACGACGTGGTTCGGGAGGGCTGGAGGCATCTGAAAAAGGTCGTTGGAAAATATTGCACACTCGCCTGCTTGTCCCCGAATCCACGGCGTTCGTTTTAGGGGGTGTTCCATTGGTCAGTTTGTCACTCCCCGCTCTTTCATCCCCTGACCGCTCCATCAGCACCGGCCGGCTTCTGCCATCGCAGAGGCCTGCGGTCCGATGCTGTCATGCCGCAAAAGCCATGCCGCACTCCCGTCCTCTGATGTGAATGGATGGGAGTGCGGCTCTCTTTTTCAGCACAATCCCTTTCTCGGGAAGCATAGGCATGAGGGACACGGTAGAAAAGTTTTTTTCATTTTTTCAGGATTCGGGTTTGTGGATTTTGTAAAAAAATGTAATTTTGCCATTGGATTGTTAAATCCTGCGTTGCCATGTTTATGGCAGGAACATATCGTAAGTGGATATGTTTCATGGCGTCGGTAGTCCTTTTGTGCCCTTCAAGACCGATGAAAGCTGTTGAAGGTTTAAGAAGTATGAGAGACAGTCTGCGGTACATTATTGTGATGTTTTCCACTTCCTTCTTTGATGATTCTGCATGGTGATGCTTTTCTGCAGTCACCTTTCTGAAGTTTCCCCTTTTTGGGAAAATCCGGTTCGGCGGTGATATAAAAGGGAAAGGAAATCTCTCTATCTTTATGTACGCATCCCGGACTTCTGATTAGAAGGCTGTTGAGCATTGTAGAATCATGTTTGCCAATTCGTATCATCGGGGTAATATATATTTCACCCCGGGAGTTGATGCACCATCCTCCAGCGTTGGGCTTACCCCCAACGCCCTCCCCGTAATCAAAATCTTTGTCTTTCATGAAAGATGCTGAATCAGGGGCGTCCACCCGAAGTGTGCCTTTACGAAAGAAATTGCAGGAAAGCAACGAAACCCGTAATGTGCCACGGTGGTATGTGCTCCGTGCCGCTTATGGTAAAGAGCGGCATTATTTCCAGATGATGACCCAGGAAAACTACACCGTTTATTGTCCCACCATCCGTGTAAGGAAACGTATAAACGGCAAGCTCCGCAATGTGACGGAGTCACGTATCCCCAACATTTTCTTTGCATATGGTACTCTTGATGAACTGAAGGCGGTAGTCTACGACAATGTCCGTTTTCCCCATCTCCGTTTTTATTATGCCCACCGTCATAAAGGTGCGACGGTGGAGAAGGAGCCCCTTGTCATTCCCGATGCCCAACTCGAAAGCCTGCGCATCATCTGCGAGGCCAAGGAGCAGGATACGATAGTGTCAGCCACGGACATTGCAAAATTCCGCATCGGCCGTAAGGTCCGCGTCACAGCCGGACCATTTGCCGGTGTGGTAGGCCGTGTAGCGCGTTTCAAGGGACAGCAACGTGTGGGCATCTCGTTCAATGGCTTTGCCGCCGTTGCCACAGCCTATGTCCCCACTGGCATGATGGAACTGCTGGAGGATGAAGCATGAATTAGGGGCGTGACTTTGCACCAATATGAAAAAGGTATTGTTACACTTTATAAATTGTTAAACTTTATAATATTAGTTCATTTATGAAAAAAATCCTTTTTGCAGCATCAGTGCTGCTTGTTACACTGTCGTCGTGCACTACAATCAAGAAGACGGCAACGACCATCGATGTCAGCAACCGCATCGAGAGCGCAAGCGATGTTGACCTTGAAATCTCCAGCAAGCGCATCAGCTACACCTACTACTCTACACCCCGTGTCAGAAGAGGCGGAAAGCAGAATGTCTACAACGCTGCCGTGGCTGAGGCGTTGCAGAACAACGATAACGCCGATGTGCTGGTGGCTCCTGAGTATGAGGCTGTTATCCGACAGAAACTGTTCGGAGGCAAGAAAATCAAGCGTGTGCTGGTAAAGGGCTACCCTGCCAAGTACAAGGAATTCCGTATCCAAAAGTAAAAAGCCATGGTCATGAAAAAAATCATATGTCTTCTTGTCACTGCTGCCTGCGGACTGATGTTCCTCTCTTCGTGCTCCACGCTGAAGAAGACGTCCACTGCCGTGGATGTGAACAACGGAGTATACCAGTATCCCGTGGTAGCGGAGATGACGGTGCAGCAGAAGGTGGAATCCTCCATGCAGTGGTCGTTCCGGCCCTTCCATATCGGTGAACCGAAACTGGATGTTGCCAAAGGAAATCTTGTGGCCGATGTGCTGAAGCAATATAACGCCGATGTGCTTCTGGAACCGCAGTTCAAGTTCACGAAGAACGCTTTCGGTGCGCGTCTGCTTGTAGTTACGGGATTCCCTGCCACCTATAACGAATTCCGCAAGGCTACGGATGCTGACCTCGAGGCCATTAAAGCCACCCAGGTCTTCAACGAAAAGGAAAAACTGAACCGCATTTCCGGTCTGCATATCCTGAAATAAGGATATGAAAGCATGAAAGAAAGTCCGGTATCTGACAGTGAAAGGTGCTGTCGGATACCGGACTTTCTTCTGTTTTGTATGGGGAGGTCTACCACATCACCGCCGTCATTTCGGCATAGGCCATGTGCCATTCGCGGAGGGCATCGAGACGTTGCTGCACGGCATCGTAGTAGAGGCGTACTGCCTGCAGGTATTCCACCACGGAAATCTGCCCGGCGTCGAGCGAGCGCTTCAGCAGTGCCGTGTCGTCAAGCGAGGCAAGAGCCTTGGTGTAGATGTCGGCGGTGGCGCGCAGACCCTGCTGCTTGCGGAATAGGTTGGCCATCTGTCCGTAGAACTGTGCGCAGGCATCGTGCTCGCGGGCTTCGGCGGCTTCCTTCTCGGCACGAGCCTGGCGCACCTTGCCGCGGCCTGCCCAAAGGGGGATGGAGACGCCCAGCGTGATGCCCTGGTAGCGTTCGCCCAGCACATATTCGCCATCGAAACCGAGGGAGAATTCCGGCAGCCTTCCGGCCTTCGACACTGCCAGCTGCCGCTTGCTCGCCTCTACGGCCTGGCGGGCATATGCCAAAGCGGGATGACGGCCTTCGGCATCGGCATACCAGGTCTCGAAGTCGGCAGGTACCTCAACGGCAGGAAACTCTGCGGCATCGAGGCTCACCGCCTCACCGCCGTTGAGTAGTGCCAGTGCGTCGAGCGCTGCCTGGCGTTCCGTGGTGCAGCGTTTCGTCTCGGCTTCCACAGCCGCAAGATCAAGGCGTGCGGCATGGTATTCCATCTGTGTGGCATCGCCGGCGTCGAGGCGGCGTTTCTGTGCTTCGGCTATCTGGCGGGCGTTGTCCGAACGTACCGTTAGCTCGGCAAGGAGAGCGTTGTAGTAGATGACGTCAAGGCAACAGCCGTATGCCTGTTGCAGGATTTCCATGCGTCCCATGCGGTATTGCCAGTCGGCCAGCCGTCCGGCTTCGGCAGCGGCGCGGCGGCGGGCACCGGAGAGTGTGGCGATGTCGAAACTCTGCCGGGCACTGAAATTCTTGCGGCTCCCGATGACCGACGGACTTCCCCACATATATCCGAACTCCACCTCGGGGTCGGGGAGTGTCAGGTCGGCGCGTGCGGCGGCTTTCTCGGCATCGGCAGCACGTCGCAGGGCAGCGAGGGTGGTGTTGTGGGTCTCTACGCTTTGCAGCACACCGTCGAAGGGTTGGGCGTGGAGGGTGGCGGCGGCGAGGACAGCCGCTATGAGGCTGAAGAAACGGGGCATACGCTTTCAGGTTTGGGGCTTTCGTTGCGGTTGGTGAGGATGTACATGACGGGGATGACAAAGGCGTTGAGGAGCGTGGAAGTGAAGAGTCCGCCGAGGATGACCTTTGCCATGGGACTTTGTATCTCGTTGCCGGGAAGGTCTCCGCCCAAAGCCAGCGGTACCAGGGCGAGTGCCGAGGTAAGGGCAGTCATCAGAATAGGGTTCAGACGGTCGACCGAACCGCGGACGACGCTCTCCATGGTGCTCAGACCCTCGGCGCGGAGGTCGTTGTAGCGGGCAATGAGGAGCATGCCGTTGCGTGTGGCGATGCCGAAGAGCGAGATGAAGCCGATGATGGCGGGAATGCTGATGATGCCTCCCGAAAGGCTTACGGCCAGCACGCCGCCGATGAGGGCAAGGGGAAGGTTGAGGAGCACCACCACTGACTGTGTGACGCAGCGGAATTGGTTGAAGAGCAGCAGGAAGATGATGAGGACCGAGAAGAAGGACGCCACCAGCAGGGTGCGCGATGCCGCCTGCTCGCTCTCGAACTGTCCGCCATACTCCACATGGTAGCCTTCGGGAAGTTCCACCTCCTCCGCCACAATGCGCCGGATGTCGTCTACCACGCCCGTGAGGTCGCGCCCTGCGACGTTGGCCGACACCACCAGTTTGCGCGAGACGTTCTCACGGTTGATGGTGTTCGGTCCCGTCGTCGACACGATGTCCGCCACATACGATAGCGGCACCGCCTGCCCGTCGGCACTGACCAGGATGTCCCCGAGGTCTTCGGCTGTGGTGCGGCTGTCGGCGTTGGCTTTCAGTACCAGGTTGAAGGAGCGGTTGCCCTCGAAGACCGTCGAGACGGTCTGCCCTGCCAGGAGCGTATTGACGGTTTCCCCGAATTCGGCAAGGGTGATGCCGTATTTTGCCAGCATGTCGCGGCGCGGCACAATCTGCAGTTGCGGACGTTCTACCTGTTGTTCCACGTTCAGGTCGGCAATGCCCTCCACTCCGGCAATCTTCTGCCGTATCTGCTGTCCGAGGGCATAGAGGCGCGTAAGGTCATCGCCGAAGACCTTGATGGCAATGTTTGCCTGCGTTCCCGAAAGCATGGCATCGATGCGGTGGGTGATGGGGGCCCCCACCTCCACGCTCACGCCGGGAATGGTGGCCAGTCGCTGTCGGATGTCGGCAAGCACTTCGTCTTTTGTCCGTTCGGAAAGGACGAAGGGCGCCTCAATTTCCGAGGTGTTCACGCCGAGGGCATGCTCGTCGAGTTCCGCACGCCCCGTCTTGCGCCCCACGGTCTGTATTTCCGGCACGCCGAGCAGGAGTTTTTCAGCCTCCAGTCCCACGCGGTCCGACTCCTCGAGCGAGATGCCGGGCATCGTGCTCACGTTGATGGTGAACGAGCCCTCGTTGAAGGGTGGCAGGAAGCTGCGGCCCTGGTGCACGAAGACGCCGACCGCCAGCAGCAGGAGCGTTCCGGTGGCGGCAAGCACCGTGCGGCGGTGTCCCAACGTCCATTCCAGCAGGCCCTGGTAACGGCTCTTGAGCCATCGGCTCACCAAGGGTTCCCGCACGCTATGCTCCTTTCCGAGCAGGTAGCTGCAGAGCACGGGGGTGAGGGTGAGGGCCACGACGGTCGAAGCGCAGAGCGCCGTGATGAAGGCAATGCCCAACGGTGCAAGCAGGCGACCCTCCATGCCGGAGAGGAAGAAGAGGGGAACGAAGCTGACGATGATGATCAGTGTGGAGTTCAGAATCGGCATGCGCACTTCGCGCGAGGCCTGGAACACCACCTCCACCACCCTCTGCCGGCGGTCGGCAGGGAGGGCACGGTTTTCGCGCAGACGCTTGTAGACATTCTCCACATCGACGATGGCATCGTCCACAAGCGAGCCGATGGCAATGGCCATACCGCCCAGACTCATGGTGTTGATGGTAAGCCCCATGGCGTGGAGGGTGAGGAGCGCGACGACCAGCGACAGGGGGATGGTGACCAGCGAGATGAAAGTGGTGCGCACGTTCAGGAGGAAGATGAAGAGTACGATGACCACAAAGATGCCGCCTTCGAAGAGCGACTTGCGGACATTGTCGATGGAGCTACGTATGAAACGTTCCTGACGGTAGACGTCGGTGGTCACCTTCACGTCGTCAGGGAGCGATTTTGCCACGTCCGCCAGTGCGGCGTCGAGGCTTTCGGTCAGTTCGAGCGTGCTGACGTGAGGCTGTTTCGTCACGGTCATCATCACGCAGGGTTTGCCTTTGAGCGATGCGGTGCCCATCTTCGGTGCGCTGTCGCCGATTTTCACTTCGGCAATGTCGGCGAGCGTCACCGGCATCTGTCCGATGCGTTTGACGACGGCCTTCCCCAGGTCTTCGGCATCGTGTGTGGAGAGCATGCCCCGTACGATGTATTCGTTGCCGTATTCGTAAAGGATGCCGCCGGTGGTGTTGCGGTTCATCTCCTGCACGGCATTCACCACCTCGGCCAGCCCGATGCCGTAGTGCTTCAGCCGTGCGGGGTCCACCAGCGCCTGGTATTCCTTGATGTCTCCGCCGAGCACAGCCACCTGTGCCACCCCTCCTGTGGCGAGCAGCCTGGGGCGCACGGTCCAGTCGGCCAGTGTGCGCAGGTCGCGCATGGAGGTGGAGTCTTCGGCTGTAAGTGCCACGAACATGAGTTCGCCCAGGATGGACGACTGTGGACCCAGTGTCGGGGCCTCCACACCCGGCGGAAGCTGGCCGCTGAGGGCCGAAATCTTTTCCGAAACGGTCTGTCGGGCACGGAAAATGTCGGTGCCCCAGTTGAATTCTACCCATACGATGGAGAATCCTGTGGTCGACGACGAACGTACGCGCCGCACGTCGGTGGCACCGTTCACGGCGGTTTCTATGGGGAAGGTCACCAGTTGTTCCACCTCTTCGGGAGCCATACCCTGGGCTTCGGTCATGACGGCCACGGTAGGGGCGTTGAGGTCGGGAAAGACGTCCACGTCCATCGTCCCTGCCGTGCGCAGGCCGGCGAGCAGGAGCAACACCGCCGCCACTAACACCAACAGGCGGTTATGGAGCGAAAACTTGATGATACGGTTCAGCATGTCCTATGTTTTTTCTTGGGGGTGGGGGAGAAGAGGGGAGTGATATAGATTTATTTTAGTGGGGATTTATTTTAGTGGGTGTTATAAAGCCCCCTCTATCACAACGACTAATTTTTTATAGCGCACTCTTTCAATGATTGTGCAAGGTGAGAGCAGAGCAAAACTTGTTTTGACTATGCCGAGCCGCAGCCAATCATGGATTAGTCAATGATTGTGGTTATGCGAGGGGATGGCAGCCGACATGGAAGCCATCTTCACCTTGACGGCTCCGTGGGTGACGATGCGTTCGCCAGCCTTCAGTCCTGCGGTGATTTCCACCCTCTCGCCGTCGCTCTGTCCCGTCCGGACCTCGCGCTTCACGTAGGCATCGGGTTCCACCTGCACATAGACGTATTTCACTCCCGACTCTTCGGTCAGTGCGTCCACGGGCACTGCCAGCACGTTGGGGCGTGAGGCTGCGAGCACCCACACCTCGGCAAAGGCACCTGCCACGATGTCGCCCACATTGTCGAGTTCGAAGGTGAGGGGCACAAACGCCGCCCCATCGCTCACCGCGCGGCCGTAGGAGAGCACACGGCCGTGGAGGTCGGCAAGGCGGTGCAGGCGGTCGGAACCCGCCTGGCGGAAGTTGGCACCGCCCACGGTGGGGAGCAAGGCCAGCCGGTTGGTGGGGATGTCGGCGCGGAGTTGCAGGCGGCGGTTCTGGGTCACCACCGCTATGGGTTGCCCCATGCTGACGTAATCTCCCTGCCGTACGAGGAGCGTCTTGACGTAGCCGGCGGCAGGAGCCTTGACGGCAGTGCCCTGCGCTGTGGCATGCTTCGCCACGCCCTCGTAGGCAGCGCGGGCAGTCTCGTAGGCAGCGCGGGCCTGAATAAAGTCCTTTTCGGCAATGATGCGGTCCGCCACCAGCGTTTCGGCACGTTCGTAGTCGGCACGGGCGGCGTCGTAGGCAGCACGGGCCTTGGCGACGGCATCGCCGTTCTGGAGGTCCTTCGCCGAGAGGAAGGCCAGTGTCTGTCCGGCACCTACGGGTGTGCCTTCGGCAATCGAGGTGTTGGCAAAGCGTACGATGCCGTCGGCGGTGGCAGCCACCGTCTGTTCGGCACCCTGTCCGGCAAGCAGCTGTCCGCTCACGCGCAGGGAACTTTGGAAGGCCGCGGGCTGCAGCGTTTCCACCTTCACGCCGGCGGCGCGTGCCTGTTCGGGTTTCATGACGATTTCGCCGCTGTGGCCCTCATCGTCGCCACCGTCCTCTTCGTCAGCCTCGTGGTGGTGTCCGTCGTGGGCAGCGTGTGCATGCCCTTCGTGGGCAGGAGCGTCCTGTTCGCTGTGGTCGTGGCCGCCATGGCCGCCGCATCCCGAGAGGGTCAGTGCAGCGCAGGCCATGAGGGTCGTTATGATTCTGTTCATAGGGTAGGGAGAGTTGGAGGGGTGTTGGAGTAGGAGTAGGGGGAGAGTATGGCACCCCTCGTTATGATTATATGGTGCAAAAATACGCGAAAGCTTTTGCAAACGGCTTGCAAAGGGGGATAAAGATGGGTAAAAGGGGCGAGGAAGCCAAAAAAATATTGAAAAAAAGTAGGATTTCCGTGTAACGCTTTACGTGAATCCTGTGTCTGTAGGGTATAAGGGATGTTCTATAAATTAGTTTTATGTTCATTTTGGAAGTGTTCTTATGCTTGGCCACTTTTCATACTCTCGCTTGTATATTTCTATCCTTTAAACACTTACATAGCCC
>SFJN01000235.1 GCA_004555055.1 Bacteroidales bacterium
TGTATTAACCCATTAACATGATTCGATTATGAAGTTTGATTTCCTTTTTAAGAACCAACCGGTGAACAACGAACCCGATGTAGAAAAGAAAGAAGAAACATTACAAGAGAAATGTGCAGACGGTGTACTGGACATGGTCATCGCCTTTGACACAACAGGTTCAATGGCATCGTATATCGGAGCCGTGCGCAAGGAGGTTTCTGAACTTGTCCCGAGACTGTTCAAGTCCAACCCCAACCTTCGCATCGGCATCGTGGCATTCGGTGATTATTGCGACATGATAGATGCGCACACCTTCGGTAAGGCCTACCAGTGCCTCATGCCGACTGACAATCAGAATGACGTGATAAAGTTTGTCATGGAGTCAAAGGACACCAGTGGAGGTGACGGCGACGAGTTTTATGAACTGGTATTGAAGAAGATTATTGATGAGACCCCCTGGCGTGAGGATGCCACAAAAGCCATTCTTCTTATTGCCGACGCTGGTCCACACCCCGTAGGCTATACCTACAGAGACTATGTCGTAGGCAATCAGATTGATTGGCATGAGGAAGCCCACAAGGCAGCTGACAAGATGATTAAGATTGACACCGTAACAATAACCAACAACCCTTGGTATAAGGAACTCTCTGCCATGACCAACGGCGTGAGTGCGCCCTTCAGCAGCAGTCACAAGACAGCTCGCCTGGTGGAAGCCGCAACGCTTTCCCGTGGCTCAATGGAGTCACGTGCCATATTCCGTAAGATGGCGACAGAATGTGTGGATGAGGAGATGAACGCTGTCATGGACTCATATATGAAGGAGTGTGACAGTGAATAAACCGTAAAGAAGCAATTATGACAACAGCGTCTATAAAGAACTATTCCAATCTGCTTTATGACGCATTAAAGCAATATCCCATCGTGGACCTTGCCCCTGTTTTTGACAGAGGAGTGAGGGGCAGAACCATGTCGGGACGTGGCAGCAACTGGTTGCTTGACAAGGTATATGAGGCAGGTGTTAAGACAATCATAGACCGTAACCATCCGAAACAAGCAGACTTTTACATGGCCGAAAAAAAGAAATCGCAGGGGATTATCCTTGCGATTTCTTGTAGTAATAAGGCAACATCTGTCTGACTTGGTCAGGGGGAGTGTCGTCGCGCAGGCTGTCCAGGACATCAGTGAGCCACCGGAGCGGTTCGATGCCAACGATCTCTCAGCTCTATATGAGCGAGTAGAAGATGGCATTGTCAACTGCTCCGCTGTCGCTTTTGCTGAACAGGTAGTTCTTGCGCCCCATAACCGATGGACGCTGGGCACGTTCTACCTGATTGTTGTCGATGTGGTAGCATCCGTCCAGGGCATAGCGCCGTAGTTTCGGCCACTGTTTATAGGCGTAGTCAAGGGCCTTGCCCATGTGATCGGCTGGGGTGCATTGAGTATGCACTGTTTCCATCCATTGTTCCATAGCGTCCATGATGGGTAGGGCCTTGGCTTGACGTTCGGCGGCTATCCGTTCATAGTCCGCACCCTCGTCTCTGAGATTGGCCTCAACCCAAGTTTGACATTCAATTATCCGTTTTTCCTGCTGTCCAGTACTTTACGTTTTTCATTTGCGGCGTTGTGTACTACAAACTTTTCTCGATTTTGATTTTTCTGAAGGGCATTTTCTTATACTTTAGTCGTTCATAAATATCATCTGCGGATTTGTTCGGCTCGCTGCACAGTCTCATGTGGACCTTCTCTCCAAGGGCGTTCGTGGCTTCCGTGGTGACCGCCTTCTGCGTGGACAGCCTTCGGACTATCTCTGTCCAGAAGCAAGTCTCTCCGGTCTGCTTGAGCTTGTAGCGGATGGTGTTGACTATCCAGTATGAGAGCAGGCCGAGGAAGAGGTGGGCGTCAGACCTGTCGTCTTTCTTGTGGTGTATGGGGCGCAGATTCAGGTCGGTCTTCAGCTGGCGGTTGGTACACTCTATCTCACGGGTAAGGTTGTAATAGTCCCATGTGGTCTTCTCGTCAAAGGTGGAAACGTTGGTCCTGAGGAAATAGATGCCGCTATGCCTATCCACGTTCTCCGGCACGGCAATGCGCCACTGTATGTCGGCCATGTACCTCGGATTCTTCGGGTCGTCTGCGATGTAGTCAATGACGTAGTACTTCGAGATGGACGGATATTTCTGCCTTGCCCTGCCAACACGCTCTATGACTTTCTCGTAGTTCTTTGTGCCGTTGACTTCGTCTTCCTCACTCGCGACTCGGCATAGATCAAACAAGTTTGGCTCTGCTCTCGCTGCTCCTTCGGTTCTTCTTCGTCAGGGAGTCCTTCGCCTTTTGTAACTCTTCTTCAAAGCGCTCCTTGAACTTGCGGTTCATGGATGTCTCCTTGAGCTGCTTGGCAGGGGAGTTTATCTCAAGATAGTAGTCACCGTCCTCCTCATGCTTCAACTGTGTGAGCTTGATGGACTGCTGCTTGCTGTCCAGGACGGTTACGGTCTTAGCATCGGGGGCGATTTCATAGTCTGTGAGCCTCCTGCGGCTGACGCACAGGTAGTTGTAGCCTTTCTCCTTTATCTTCTGCAGGTTCTCCTCCGTGGCTATTCCTGCATCAAGACATACGAGCACTTTGTCCTTCGGGTCATCCAGCACGCGTGTCTTGGCGTTGAGCGTGTCCACCATGTCGGGCAGAGAGTTGGGGTCTGCGGTGTTTCCTGCAAGGATGGAAGAGTAACGTATGAAGCCTTCCTTGTTGATGCACAGTGCCAGTACGAGCAGCTTGCAGTCAGAACGCTTCTCCTTGGAGCGTCCGAACTGAGCTTTCCTGCTGCCTTCCTTGCGTCCCTTAAAATAGAAGTTGGTCAGGTCGAAAATCGCTATCCTGTTCGTTATGTTGAACAGGTCGTCCGTCTTCCGGCAGAGGTGGCTTTCAAGCTTGTCCTTCAGTTCATAGAGCGATGGAGCCACCTTGTATATGGACTGGAATCCGGGACGCCATTCCTGATTGCCGCTGACGAGCTCGCATACCGCCGAGTTCTCGTCCATGATGCGCATGGAC
>SFJN01000236.1 GCA_004555055.1 Bacteroidales bacterium
GGGTCTTCTTCCGAATGCGAAAACGCCATCTCTTGCCCGCTCTTCATGACGGGATGCAAGGAGATGAAGACGGGATGCAAACATGCGAACGACCGCCCCTTTGGGCCTTTGGGTGGCCCCGGGGCGGTGTTCACATGTTCACATCCCTGCACGTCGCCTGTTTGGCGCGTGTCGCGTGATCGGGCCGTATGATTGCGGTCCGCGAGGTGATGATTCTCTTATGTGGAGATGCCGTCAGTAGTCGGTGTCGTCAGCCTCGACCTCCGGCAGGTCGAAGATCTTCAGCCGGAAATAGGCATAGTCCCGATAGCCGTAGGCTTGCTTGATCAGCCACCTGATCTTGTTGTTGAACCCTTCGGCTTTCGCGTTGGTGGCGCCGCGATATTCCCAGAATCCGAGGATTCCGGCAAGATGCTCTTCGACCGTCTTCGCCATTGAGACGAGTTCGGACACCTTTGTCGCGCGGGCCTTGGCAATCCAGCATTCGAAGAGGATGCAGGCCTCCAGTCCGTCTTCTGCATTGGCGTAGATCGACCGAAGCTCCTCCTTGAGCGTCCAGGCCATCGAGAGCACCTCGTTCAGCGACAGCATGTCCTTCAGTTCCTTCTCGAAGTCCTTGTTCCCGACCACGTCCTCGATGTTCATCGCCGGGAGCTTCAGATGGTCCTTGAAGGCCTTGCGGTACTCTTCCCGGACGGTCTCCGCGACTCTCTTCTCGGCAGCGGTCGCATTGGCCGACCTGAGCGTCGAGCGGGTCTGTGCGTTGATCGCCGCGAGGCTGCGCCTGCGGATCGCATGCAGCTTGTCGTTCATCGCCTTGATGACATGGAAATGGTCGTAGACGATCAATGCGTTCGGCAGATGCTTCCTGGCCCAGCTCTCGTAGGCGTTGGACATGTCCATACAGACGCAGTCGATCTTCGGCCCGTCCTTGAGGCGGGCGAGACGGGAGGCGAACATGTTCAGCGCGTCTGAGCCCTTGCCTCGCGAGACGTTGAGCACGGCCCCGGTCTCGAGATCCCTTACGACCGTGATGTACTTCCTGTTTGATTTCTCATGACTGAAGACATAGAGCTCGTCAATCCCGATCATCCGCACGTCCTTGAGCGAAACGGACCGGTACCTGATCTTCAGCGCCCGCTTCTCGGCATCGCGGACGGCTTTCCACGGTACGCCGTAGTGCAGGGCGATGTCGCTGATCGAGGCGATTCTCCGCAGTTCGACCACGGTCCGCTCAAGCGAACGCGTCATGCGCGCCCTTGGCGACGTGACGAACGGAAGCGACTCGTACGACAGCTTCCGGCAGTTCGGACAGTAGAGCCGATGCACGGTCACTTCGACGTAAGTCGGCAGCCTGCCGAAGTTCTCGCACTGGATCAGGCGCGTCTTGACGGCATAGCGGTTGATGTGTTCGTGTCCGCAATGAGGGCAGGCGAACTTGTCTCGCGCGATTGAGATGATGAAGCGCGACTTTGGCCTGGACTTCTTGTGCGGCTTCTTGCGCTTGACGTTTGCGCCAGGGGGAAGATCGTCGTCATGCTCGCATGTCTGGATGACCGACACCTCCCGCGTCTTGCCGGAAGGCCTTACAATGCGCTCTTTCGTTATTGTGAATCCACTGATGCCGGTGGTATAATACAGCTTCGTCATAGTTTGCCATCTTTTCCTTTCTGAATCCCGTGAATATCCGAAAGGGATGATAGCAAACTAAGCCTGAAAACATTAGGCCAAGTTACACTTGGCCGGTGTTTTCAGGCTTTCTTGTTTTCGCATTGTGGTGAAGAGGCCAAACATTTGATAGATCGGTGTTGCGCTTGCCGCATTCCCTCCATCCGCGAGCTGGTACGGCGGGTTGCCGACGATGACATCGAACTTCATTTTGAAAATCTCCTCGGGGTGGTCGGTGTGGATGAATTCGTAGGCATGGGTTTCGAGTCCCTTTCGTGCTTTCGGGCCAAACTGTTCTTCGCTTGCGCCGCACCATTTGCAGCGGCCGTTGACGAAGGTGTGCGGAATGTTGCGGAAACGAATGTGCCCTTCGACGGTCTCGAAACGACTCGTCGAATAACGGCAGTTCGGATACTTCGAGCAGTAGAGCGTCCGGCGCGAGACCAGCGAGGTCAGCTCGGTTGTCGCGATACCGAAGACCTGCTTGTGAAGAATGTGATCGACTCGGGTCTGCAAATCGGGAATCTCGTCGGCCAGCCCCGTAATCAGCCGCTTCGTGATCTCTCGCAAGAACACCCCGCTCTTGCAACCGATGTCGAGGAACGTCGTCTTGCTGCTCCGAAAGAGTTCCTGCGGCAGCATATCAAGCATCTGGTTCACCACCGACGGCGGGGTGAACACCTCGTCGTTCGAGAGGTTCGCCAAACAGCTCAACACATCAGGATTGTGTGTCTCATTCATCGCCAATCTTCCAATAGTCGATCAGTGGATAGACCTTTGACGGGGCGGGAATCATGCGCTTCTTCTCCGGATCGTCAGGATCGACCATCCAGTTCACCGACGCCGAGGCATCGCCAAAGAAATCAAAGGTCATTTCCGTTGCCTTGTTCTTCGTCTCCCCACCTTCCAGCAGAACGTCAAAGCGATACTCCTCGCGCTTCAGCTTATCGCCCAGCGCAAACTTCCACTCGGTGAAGACAATCGGCTCGTCGAGATCGTTCTGCTTCTCATCCACCCGCTTCATCGACAGCGCATTGCCGAGGAGGATGTTCTTCTCAAAGACCTTCTTCACCGCGGCAGATACGCGGACGTGGAAGTCGGAACGAGGTGCCCCCGTTACCACGCCAGTCGCCGAGGCAGCGACGGTACGGTGCGTCGCCCCAAACGACGCTTCCCATGTTTCGTAGAGGCGTTCGCGGCACCTTTCCACATTATCGGCCATGATGTCGACGCCATAGAGCGTCGTACACGCGAGAAAGGAAAACTTCTCGTAATCTGCCGCGCTCTTGCCGTAGCGCTTCTGGCAAACGGCGAGCTTACGCCGCAGAACCTCGTCGAGAAAATTGCCGGTGCCACAGGCCGG
>SFJN01000237.1 GCA_004555055.1 Bacteroidales bacterium
AGAATACAAAAAGGTGGTTTTCAAGCAGCCTGGACTTCTGTAAAAGAGTCTACGGAACAGCACAGAAGTGTACCATATCCGAGCAGAAAATTGGTCTGGAATCTGCTTACATTCGCATTTTTTTCGGATTTTCCGCTGCATTGCCCTGTGAAAATATGCCGAAAACAGCACAGAAAACGCAGACATAAAGAACAGAAAACTTTCATTTATTCCGCAAACACCGTATTTTTTTTCGAAGCATTTTGCAAAATGATGCGGCATTTTGCTAATATCTGTCAGCAGAAACGGCACAAAATTGCAGAAAATGTAGGTTAATCCTACACCCGCAAGGGAATCCTACACCCCATCCTACACCCGGAAATCATCAATACACAAAGGTGATTTCCCCTGACTGGTGTAGGAATGTAGGAGAAAAACGCAAAAACTTTTTTTAGGGAGATTGTTCCGGGAATTGAAAACATCGGACTTCTTTACATAAAACCTCCGTACTTTTGAGGCAAAACCTCCGTACTTTTGCTCAAAGAAGTCCGATGTTTTGCCACTTCCGAAGCAGCATTTGCAGGAACATCCAAAGTCTCCTGTCGGCACAGGCATCAGACGGGTGCAGACCGTCAGTCCTTCCGGACGGCACGCGTCACCTGTTCTATCTGTTGCAGGTGTGCACAGACATTTTGGACGTCCTGTGCATCGTAGACTCCGATGCACAGTTCACCCTGGAAGATACCGTCCTTCGCCCGGATTTCAATTCCTTTCAGGTCAAGGCTCTGGAAGGTGATGAGCACATTTGAAATGTTCTGCAGCACTCCCTTTGCATCGCGGCCTTCTATATAAATATAGGAGTCGAAGGTCATCTTACGGTGCATGTCCCAGTCTACTGCCACGATGTTCTGTCCGAAACTGGTCTTGAACTTCAGCGCATGTTCGCAGTCGCGACGATGTATTTCTAGTTCCTCTTTCTGATTGATGTATCCGAACACCTCATCCCCGGGAATAGGACGGCAGTGGCTGCAGACCACGCATTTGGGCAGAGAGTTCTCGTCGAGGAGGAGAGTCTGCGAACGGTTCAGCGCCTTGGCGAAATCCTGAATACTGCCCTCCATACGGATTGTTTCGTTCACTTTCGGCTTAATGAACGGCACATACCTGCGCCATCCCTTGCTGCGCACCTTCGTCTTCTTACCCTTGAGCATGTTCAGGTCCGCATCTCCCAGCACGATTTTCCCTTTTCCTACAGAAAGATAAAGTTCGTCGGGACGTGTAAAATGATGGAAGGCATAGAGCTTGTTGATGTGCGAGGTATTGGGGTCGTAGTCGTGACTACGCAGGAAGTCGGCCACAATCTGCTCTCCCTCACGCTGTTTCTCACGGTCTATCCTTCGTAGGAAAGCCGATATTTTCCCTTTTGCCTTCGCAGTGGTGACATATCCGAGCCATTCGGGAATGATGTTGTTCTCGTTTCCGGTTATAATCTGCACCTGGTCGCCGCTCTGCAACCGGTACGAGAGGGGCACAAGGTGGTGGTTGACCTTTGCACTGAGGCAGTGGCTGCCGACGAAGGAGTGAATGGCAAAGGCAAAGTCGAGAACGCTTGCCCCCTGCGGTAAGGTAACGATGTCGCCTTTGGGCGAGAAGACGTTGATTTCGGAAACGAAAAGATTGAGTTTGATGGTGTCGAGCAGATCCAGGGTGTCGGGCTGTGGGTCGTCGAGAATCTGCTTGATGCTGTTCACCCATGAGTCAAGTTCATTCTCGTCGTATCCCGCCCCCTGGTCCTTGTATTTCCAGTGTGCGGCAAATCCCTGTTCGGCGATGTCGTCCATGCGGTCGCTGCGTATCTGCACCTCTATCCATTCTCCCTGTTTCGACATGAAGGTGTTGTGCAGAGCCTGGTAGCCGTTGGCCTTCGGCACCGCCAGCCAATCGCGGAAGCGTGTAGGATGGGGAGTATAAATTTGTGTAAGTGCCGCATAGATGGCATAGCATTCCGCAATCTCCTGCTTACGGTCCTTCGGCGTGAAGATGATGCGTACGGCAAGAATGTCGAACACCTCCTCAAAGGGTACTTTCTTGCGCACCATTTTCTGCCAGATGGAGAAAGGGCTTTTCACCCTGGCCTTCAGGGTGTATGTCACCCCCATGGCATCAAGAGCCTGGCAGATGGCAGGGGTGAAGTCGCGGATGGCATCATCACGCTCCATTTTCGACTCATGGAGTTTGTCGTTCACCATCTTGTATTCCTCGGGATGTTCGTACCTGAAGGAGAGGTTTTCGAGTTCCGTCTTGATGCGGTTCAGTCCAAGTCTGTCGGCAAGCGGGGCATAGATGAAGAGCGTTTCGCCCACGATTTTCATCTGCTTGCGTTGCGGCATGGATGCCAATGTTCGCATATTATGAAGGCGGTCGGCAATCTTGACGAGGATGACACGGATGTCATCGCTCATGGTGAGCAGGATTTTCTTGAAGGTTTCGGCCTGTGAACTTCCCTTGTCGGCAAAGATGCCGCTCTCCACCTTGGTAACACCCTCTACGATATTGGCGATTTTCTCCCCGAAGATGTTGGCGATGTCGTTGCGGTTGTATTCGGTATCTTCAACGACATCGTGGAGCAACGCCGCACAGATGGTGGTGCTGCCAAGTCCGATTTCCTCGCTGCAGATACGTGCCACAGCCAGGGGATGCATGATGTACGGTTCTCCGCTACGGCGACGCACCCCTCGGTGTGCAGCTTTCGCGAAGTTGAAAGCTCGGGTGATGAGTTCTATCTTGCCACGATGGTTCGACGACATATAGCCTTCCTTCAACTTCTCGAACGCCTCCTGTATCATCTTCTCTTCGCGCTGTTCCTGCGCTGTGGTCATCTTCTTTTCCATGGTTTTAGAAATATGGCGGAACGGCGTTGCTCCGTCGGTGACATTTGTAAATGATATAAGGGATGTTCTATAAATTAGTTTTATGTTCATTTCGGAAGTGTTCTTATGCTTGGCCACTTGGCTTCGCCTTGCTCTGTCGCGACTCGGGATAGTCTAA
>SFJN01000238.1 GCA_004555055.1 Bacteroidales bacterium
CTCTTGGGGCAGATCGAGCTGGACACATATAAATCGGAGAAAGCAGTTTATGACGCAGAAATACTGAAAGTCAAAAATGCCTATGCTGCTGTCACCGCCCAGGCAAGGCTGAAGCGAGAAGAACAGGCCCGCCAAAGCAGCCGACAAGAAATCGTTCACTCGATTGCAGAAGCGGATGCGCTGACCTTCGAACTGACCGATCTGCTGATTGAAAAGGTGTATGTATTCCCCGACAACCGCATTGAGATTGTTTACAAAGTCCATGACCTCTTTGAATAATTGAAGGTATAAAAACGGAAAACCCAGGCTATCAAATCCATCTTGGTAGCTTGGGTTTTCTGCTTTTCAGAATTATATTTTTTTGTCGTGTGCTTGACATACGGGTGACGGAGAGAGTGAAAGACCACTTTGGGCAACCCTGCTTTCTCCCGCAGCTTCTCAAACGACTTCAGGATGATACGGTCCTCACAGGGGCGGCCATTGGCCAGCGCCACCACCAGATCGTAGTCCTGATACTCGTCACGGAGCAGCGCCCGAAGCTCGTCTTGCGCGGACTTCCATTCCCGCAGGATGTAAGCCAGTGTCTTGGGCAGCCACACCTTGCGGATGCTGGAATCGGTCTTAGGCTTCTTCAAAATGATCCTGGTGCTGGTGTTTGGAAACAGAGGCGTGAACACATGGTAGATGTCTTTTTGCCCCAGCATCTCAATGGCCCGCTTTGAGGCCCGTGCCAGCTCCTTATCAATGTAGACATAGGCGTTATCATCAGCGATTTCTTCATCGGAGATGTGGACATTGCTCCAGGTCAGTCCCAGAATCTCACCCATGCGCAGCGAACAGGCAAAGGCCAGATTCATTGCCACATAGAGCTTGCTGTCCGTACACTGGTCCAGGGCGGTGCGGATCATATCGGCGGTCCAGATGTCCCGCTTCTTGTATTCCACTTTGGGCAGCACCACATTGTCAAAGGGGTTCTTGGCAACTAGCTCCCACCGAACCGCCTGCTTGAAGGCACAGCGGAGAAGTTTGATGATCTTCTCGATGGTAGCGTTGGTCACGAACTCCGTTTTAGCGTGGTGCGTCCTAGTGTTCACCGCAGGGGTTTTCTGCAAAGTTTGGATGTACTTGTCCACCACCCGCGTGGTGACGTCCTGAACCTTCATATCCCCGATGATGGGGTTGATGTAGTTGGCGATCAGCGAGTTTTGGCTGTCATACATGGATACGCCCCACCGCTTTTCGCCGTAGAGTGAAACGAAGTCGGACAGGAACTCCGCAATATTCTGATTGGTGGGCGGAAGGAAGGAGTTGGAGCTTTTCTGGCTCTCAATCTCTGCCTTGCGTTTCAATGCCTCCTGGTAGGAAGTGCGGGTTTCCCATTTCTGCTTGGTCTCGCCGTTCTCGTCCACATAGGTATAAACAATAGAATAGTTGTAAACAACGGAATAGTTTTTCTTTCGCTTGATTATAGATGCCATATCGTTCTTCCTTTCTTGGATCACAGGTCGAGGGAGTCAAGCCACTCGTCAAATGACCGCTTGGAAATGCGTATGGCGTTACCAATTCGCACGATTTTGAAATGCCCTTCTTTTACAAGGAAATATGCGGAAGTTCTTCCGATGCCCAGAATTTGAGCAATATCGTCAACCGTATATGTCCTTCTTTCAGGGGTTTCTTTCTTCGTGCCGTTCCATGTTTGAGACATGAGAACCCCCTTTCAGTTATGAAAAGGAACAACACGAATATGTGTGGGTAATATAACTTCCACCATTATTTTACCGTGCTGCTCCGTGTTTGTCTGCTGCTAATTGAAAAGTTTACGATCTATCCATAAACTTTCAAAAAAGAAAAGTAGGCTTACGGACGGCTGCTGGCACAGCTCCACGGGAGTCTAACCCCGGCCCATGCTGATGGGTGCGGCGCACAATGCTTTGTGGGCGTTCAATGCGCGAGTATCTTTGACCCTGCCCGTGTGTCATCGCCCACAAGCTGCCACGCTTACTTTGCGGTCTGGTGCTGTTCGCTCGCCCGTTACAGTGGTCCCGTCCTGCGGACTTGAAACGAGGTCATGGCGCACCAGCCGTATGGCTCGGCACAAACAGGAATGTATCCGTTTGCCTTATACTGCGGCGTTGGCCTCCCAACGGGCTTTCTTTGTCAAGGTGCTGCCTCCGGTCACGAAAGAGAGAAACAGGGAAAGGGTAAGCTGTTTCCGCTTTCAGACCGGGCTTGTCAGCTCATGCTGACAATGGAATGAATGAGCTTGATCTCCAATCGGCGCTTCATGTACTCGTCCACCCGAACATGGGGCTGGCCGTCAGGCTCGTAAAGCGTCCGGGTACAGAGCTTATTGATATAGCCCTCATAATACCGGAGTACCTGATCCACAGCCTGAGAGTCCCCGTCACGGGCGGCGTCAATTACCGAAAGAGGAAGAAGCTCCTTGCCCTTGTAAGTGGGTTTCTTCATACCTTCAACCTCCCTTCGGCATGAGTGCGGCCAACTTGATCCGCAGCTCGGTCAATGATTTTGCCCTTCGCCGCTGAACGGCGCTGCGAGACATTCCAACAAGGCGGCCAACTTCCTGATCCGGCAGGTCCAGAACAAAATGCAGGATCAAAATACTCTGCTCCTGAACAGACAAACCGGCGAAGGCATCAGCCACAAGCTCGTTTTCAATATGTAGGTCATACCCGTGGGACGAGAATGTAAATCTGTCACTGGGGTAATGATCTACAACGCAGAGCTTGTCCATCTCCATTTGCGGAAGGTCGCTGAATGACAGTTCCCTGTCACGGCGCCTCTGCATTTCCCGGAGGTAGTCGATTGCCTCATGGTACAGTACCAGCTTGCAGTAAGCATCGAACTGGCACCGCTCGCCATAGTCGTTGCGGGGGATCACATCTTTGACCGTGTCATAACTCTACTTACAGCGATCCAACCGGATTCCTATGGCCGTCCTTGGATGGAAATCGCCGATTCAGAAGCGCCATGATCTCGAAGCCGCCCGGTTTTGCTGATT
>SFJN01000239.1 GCA_004555055.1 Bacteroidales bacterium
GCTGGAGGCGGCATAGGATAGGCAACTGATCTCAGGTCCAGGACGGCGTCCGCCCCTCAGAGCAATGAGGCCGTTACACCAACATTCCCGACACTACCATTGCTTCTCTTGCAATCAGCGCCTTTACAAGCTCCTCCTGCGTGTGCTTTGCGTTCTCTGCGGGCATTGCATTGACAACGAAAATCGTGCCGCCGATTCTCTCTACAAAGCCGGTTTTCATATCCTCCACGGTCATCACCTCCCTCCGTAAAAATAGGGGCGTCCGTTTCCGAACGCCCTGTTACCAGCCGAAAAAGGATTATTCCTTTTCATAGATTGCCTTGAGTGCTGCGTAAAGATTTCTGCCTTCGTCCTCTGTGAGCGTGATGCCCTTGCCGCAGCGTTCGTGGTTCGGATGCCACTCTCGGATGTCCAGCTTGGCATCATTGCCGTTCCAAGAAATGAAGTTGGCTTCCTTGGTGTAGCCTTTGCCATTCTCTCCGAGGACGGCGAGGGGCTTGGTAATCGTGCTTGTAATGTCTTTCATTTTCGTACCTCCGTAATTCAAGTGTTGAAGAAGTTAAAAAGTCGGGGTGTTTGGATTGTTCTTTTCGGGCGGCTGCTCTATCCTCCCGTTCCTTGCGTTCCTGTGCTTCCTTGATACTGAAAAGCTCCTTGACCTTCTCTACAAAGGCCTCCACCAGCTTTGGGAAGTGCTCCAGTGCCTGCAAAAACGGCTGGCATTTTTCTTTGAGCCGGTCATAGCGTTCCTGCAATCGCTCTACGGCAGAGGACGCATTGAAATACTGCCTTTGATAGTAGGAAACGCTGCTTTTCAAATCTTGGATTTCGCTGCGACTTGTGATACCTTCCTTGGCAAGTGCTGTAAGCTGCTGATAATCATCTCTGGAAACGGCAATCTTACCGGTGATGGTTTTCTGTCCCATACCCTCAATTTCCGTCATTGTCTTGTGGACTTCGTGGGCAGGTTCATAGCGCACCTGCTCGGCTTCAATGCGTTCCTGAATCTGGGCAAGTCGTTCCTTGTCCTTCTGAATTTGATAATCCAGGCTGCTCAAATTCTCCGCTGTGCTGCCCAATACGCCACGCTCAAAGCCGGTGAAACCCGCTTCGGTCATATGCTCAAAGAGCTTGTCTTGCAGAACGGAGTAGGACTTGCGGAACATCGGCTTTCCGTATTTGCTGATAACCTGCTGCCCGTTTCCGTCCAGCAGAGGAACGGTGTTCTTCCACTTCTTTGAGTGGGAAACTTGGTTGATGACCTCCTTGACCGTACCTCTCAGGACTTCGTCCTTGCACCGTTTTGACCACAGAATTTCTTTTCGGACGGTGGGGATTGCAACGATATGCAGGTGGTAGTGGTAGACAGGCTTGCCCAACTCCTCCGACACCGCCTTGTTGATTTCGTCGGCGTGCATTACCGCCGAAACGATATTTTCCTCGCCGTAAATCTCACAACCGAAACGGTAGGCTTCCTCGTAGAACTGCTTGGCGTATTCGTATCCACCGTGCTCCTCAAAGTACCTTGTGTTCACATCAATAACCAGCTCGTTAAAAATGGTTGCACCGACTTTCTGTCCTCTTGTGGAGATTTTGCCCTCGTCAATGAGCCGTCCGAAATACTCGTTGTAGGTCAGACCGCCAGTGTCCTTGAAGTGAACATTGCGGGCAATTTGCTCAGTGTCCACATTGAGGTTTGCGTAGCTTTCATTCTTGCGCTCGTTGTGTCGCTCGGTTTTCTGTGCTCCCTCTGCGGAGATTTTCTCCACTCGGATAACGCTCCAATTTCCTTCCGCCATTCTCATCACCTCCAGTCAGCGGAAAGGGAGGGGGTGCGGGTTACGCAACTTTTTCAAAGTGCGTAACCCACTATGACACTTTCAGCTTCGCTGCAAAGGTGTCGTGGGCAAGGGCTTTCCTCCCTTGACCTCCCTCAAAACCTCAATCAAATAGGCAGGTCGCCCTCGTCCGTGACTTCCTGCCCATTCTCAATCGGTTTTTCAACCTCCGGCAAAGTCCAGTACCAAAGAAAGCCGTCCTTCACAGAGCGAACTCCGGCTTTCTTCTTGGACTTCTTGTAGGTTGATTTCTTGAAGCCTGCGTCTTCAAGTTTTGCTTCGCAATCGGAAGCCAGCCGTCTGCCGCCCGACAGCAGGGAACGGATAAAATCCGTTGCCGCTTCCTCACGGGCATTCGGTCTGCCCATCCTCGGCGCAGAAGCAGAGAAAGCGTCCTCCGCACTCAGCTCCAGCTCATCAAGAAAGTTCACGCCCTTGTCGGCTACCTCAAAGAGAATTGCCGAGCCCATCGGCGCAAGATTGCTCTTGACTTGCACCAGATAACGCTCGGCGGGGTTCTGTTTGTTTGCTGTGCGTGTGACGGCAAGAATGCTTCTCGCTGCACCGGCAATGTCGATAGAGCCATTGGTGCGATAGAGGGGACTTGTGTCCTTTGCCTTGTTCATATGGGCAATGATAACGATGGCGCAGCCGGTGTCCTTGGCAACAGCAATCAGGTGGTTGAACTCGGCTCTCGTTTCATTGGCGTTGTTCATCGAGCAGGTATCACCGATATATGAACTCATCGGGTCGAGAATCAGCAGCTTGGCGTTGTACTTCTCCACGGCTTCACGGATACGGTCGTCCCCAAAGGTCAGGCTCTTTTCGTCCTCCTTGATGAAGATGAGTCGGTCGCCGTCACCGCCCGCCGAATTAAATCTCGGCACAACGGTGTCGTCTGCATCGTCCTCGGTGGTCTGATAGATGACGGTCATCGGCTCGGTATGTTTCTCCTCATCTGCAAAGGGAAGCGGCTCTCCCTTGGAAAGCAAAGCGGCAAGGGAAAGCATCAGCTTACTCTTGCCGTCGCCGGGGTCGCCTTGCAGCAGTGTGACCTTGCCGAAAGGAATATACGGATACCACAGCCAGCGCACCTCCTTGGGTATAATCTCGCTTGCCTTGATGATTTCCAGCTTTGCTGGGGTGTTGTTCGGATAGTCTGTCATTGTCTTGTTCTCCTTTTCGATAGATAGTGTGGGCATTGGATAACGGCGGCACGGAAGCTCTGCTTGCAGCTCCTTTCGCATTTCCTGCAAAGCTCGTTGTATTTCTTCCTGCCACGCTCATCAAGAAAGAACGCCCATTCTTCCTTGAGGTATTTCGGCATACGGGGCATAACGGACACCTCCTTTGTGCTACCTAATTGCCGATTTGCTCCCGAAACGCAGAAACGCCCAAAACCTGACCCCGCTGTATGGTTTCGGGGCGATTTTGGGCGTTTTCTTTCGATATGAGCAGCTTTATTTTGACAGCGGTATCCTTTACCGCCAACAATTCAAAAGCCGCTGTTTGTCGCTTCCGGGTAACAAAAAAGCGCCGTATTGCTACGACGCTTTTGTCTTGCTCGGAAGATGGAGCAAGGGAACGCTATTGCTTACAACCGTTGTGCCAATGGCTGCACCGCCGCTGATGAACAACAGGGCAATCCACAGTGCAAGGTTGCTTGTATCGCCGGTCTGGGGACTCTTATCGGATGTTCCCGGTTTGGTACTGGCAGGTTTTTTCTCAAGAGCAGCAATCGCATCCTCGATAGCCTTTGCCATCTTGTCTACTTCAGATTGCTCCGTAATATTTTTACCACGGACAACAGCTTTGACAGCAGCTTCCACACCGGAGAAATCCTTGTAGTCATTCTTGTTTAGTGCATTTGCTTTGGCAATGGCTGCATCTACCTTTGTGTAATCTGCATCCTTGTATTGCAGGGTAGCAATGGCATCTTCAATAGCCTTCGCCATTGCATCCACTTCGCTCTGTTCAGTGATATTCTTGTCACGGACAACAGCATTGACGGCGGCTTCCACGGCGGTGAAATCCTTGTACTCATCCTTGTTCAGGGCATTTGCTTTGGCAATGGCTGCGTCAACCTTTGTGTAATCAGCATCCTTGTATTGCAGGGCAGCAATGGCATCTTCAATAGCCTTCGCCATTGCATCCACTTCACTCTGTTCAGTGATATTCTTGTCACGGACAACA
>SFJN01000240.1 GCA_004555055.1 Bacteroidales bacterium
TTCTCTTTATGTCAGAAAAAATGGCACGGGGGCGATGGCCAAAGGTATGTCATCGCACACATTATTGCTTAAGGGCGTGGATCGGCTACAAAGTAACCGCGTTTGGGGGACTTTATCTTGCCGATTTCCTTAAGCAGTTTCAAGGCCTGGTTGATGTCTTTGCGCTCTTTTTCCATCATTTCTGCCAGGTCGGTTGCCTTCACGGTATCGGGGAAACCCCAAGCAGGCATGCCTTGGTGTGGGTATGATTGAAAGGCTCATCGCACAATGTCCGTCCGTTTCATTCCGAAAGTTAGTAATTTCTGTGTGTCTTTCCATTATGGCTTGGAGAAAAACGCTAACTTTGCAAATTGGAATAGGATTTTCCCTATACTCCCCATTTCAATCTATGACCATTAGTGTTCTGAAATCAAAAATCCACTGTGCTACTGTCACCGAAGCGAATCTTCATTATATGGGTAGCATTACCATCGATGAGGACTTGATGGATGCCGCGGGCATTCTTCCTCACGAACATGTGCACATTGTCAACAATATGAACGGCGAGCGTATCGAGACCTATGTCATCCGTGGCCCCCGTGGTACAGGCTGTATATGTCTGAATGGAGCTGCAGCGCGTAAATGTCAGGTGGGCGATGAGATTATCATCATGTCCTATGCTGATATGACTCCCGACGAGGCGCGGGGGTGGGAGCCTACCGTGGTATTCCCGGACGAGTCGAATCGTTTGTAACACGGAGGCCTCGTTCAGTCCCTGTATGGTCAGAGGGCGAGGAGGTGTAATGGTATGCCAGGCGCTCGTCGCCCGACCAGCAGTGGATGATGCCGCAATATTTGAACCCTTCTTTGATGATGGCCTTTCGCATGGGCATATTGTTGCGGTGTGTGTCGATGCGGATGTTGTTGTAGCGGTGCATGGCAAATAACATCGCGAGGTGGAAAATTCCCTTCAGTGTTCCGCTGCTGGCAATGCGGTGTATGGCGGCATAGGGCTTTTCGTTCTGCCATTTGCCATTGTAAATGATGTCGTATGTGGGGTCAGGTCCTTTTCGAAGCACAAAGGTGGCTTCTATCTTTCCGTATCCCCTTTGACTTTCGGGCCGGAAGTCAAGTTTTGTTTTCTTGTCGGTGCTATTGTCCAGCGTCACTACGTAGCAGTCTCCGCTCTCAATGTCTTTTTCTATCAGTTCTCTGCTGGGATAGTCTGCATTCCATTGGTCGGGATTTCCTGCTTCCTTCATAAATGACCGTGCGCGGGCAAAGATTTCCTGCAGGCGGGGAATGTCTTCCCGTCGGGCCCGGCGTATCAGAGGGAACCCGGCAAGATGTGAAAGCCGTAGGCTTTCGCTTACAGTGTTTTCCATATTCTTCATTGCCACCTCGCGCTGCAAAAGGACGTTTAGTGGGCGCCGGTCCTTTTCGTTGATGCTTTTCAGCCATGAAAAGTGCTGGACAAGTATTTTTCCGGCATCGTCAATTCTGCCCGAGAGAAGCCATATGGGAACTCCCACCCTGTGGCAACGTTTCTGAACCCCATAAGGTACTTTCCCCATCAAGGTCTGTGCATCGGAACATCCTTCGCCGGTGATGACGAGGTCTGCATCGCGGATTAAGCCATCAAAACCGCAGATGTCGAGGATGATGTCTATGCCGGAATGCAGTTGGGCATTCAGATAAGTCATTAGCGCGTATCCCAGTCCGCCGGCGGCACCCGTGCCGGGCTGCATAGCCATTTCGGGGGTAGCCAAGCCCGCCAACTCCGTTTCTCGTGCAAATTTTCGCAAGCGTTGGTCAAGGATGTATACCTGTTCTGCCGATGCTCCTTTCTGTGGGCCGAAGACATAGGCAGCCCCCATGGGACCATAGAGGGGGTTGGTGACATCGCATGCCACGATGATGCGGCAATGGGGATGCGGGCAAAGTCGGTACAGGGCGTCGAGCATTCCTTTTCCTCCGTCGCAAGTTGCGCTACCGCCGATGCCCATTACAATGGTACGGCATCCGCGTTTTGCAGCATCAACAATCATCTCCCCCACGCCGTACGTGGTGGCTTCAATGGGGTTCCTCCTGCTCTCCGGAACCAGTGTCAGGCCGCTTGCTTCTGCCATCTCCATATATGCTGTAGTCCCGTCGACGGCAATTGCATAGCTGGCTTCGACAATCTCCATTAACGGCCCGTGCACCGGTAGCACTACGCGATGGGTGGGTACCATCCTTTCCACGCATTTCACCAGTCCTTCTCCACCGTCGCTTAGGGGCAGTTCCAAGGTCTCGGCATACGGCATTACAGCATGGATTCCGGATGCAGCAGCCTTGCAGGCATCGGATGCAGCCATGCAGCCCTTGAAGGAGTCGAAGGCGAGGACAATTTTCATCGTGTGTGGGGTTTCTGATGGAAGGGGTGTATGAAATTAAATATTGATGCTGTCGATGCGCAACTTCATGGTTCCTGCCGGAACTTTTACCTCAACCTCTTCGCCGGGAGTCCTGCCGACGAGGGCATGGGCTATGGGTGATTTGATGGATATTTTTCCCTCTTTCAGATTGGCTTCATGGGGATTGACTATGGTATATTCCATCTTTGTACCGGTGGCAAGATTTGTAAGGGTCACCTTACGGAATAGTCCCACAGTAGCGTTATCAAGACCTGTGGTGTCCATTACCCTTGCAAATTGCAGTACACGTTGCTTGAATCGTATTTTTCCTAGTAGCTTTCCCTGTTCGCGTTTGGCTGCGTGGTATTCAAAGTTTTCGCTAAGGTCGCCTTTGTCGCGGGCCTCGGCAATTTCGTTCTTAACTTTAGGAAGTTCCACATTCACTAACTCGTTCAATTCTGCTACGAGTTTGTCATAGCATTCCTTCGACAAGTATTCCATATTTTTTCTTTTTTTCTTTTTCAGGTAGGTTCTATCAATTAGCTTGTGATGTGTTCGCGGCTATCGTGCCGTAGTTTTTCTTCGTGAGGGAGCGTAGCGGGCTACGTGACC
>SFJN01000241.1 GCA_004555055.1 Bacteroidales bacterium
TTAGACTATCCCGAGTCGCGACAGAGCAAGGCGAAGCCAAGTGGCCAAGCATAAGAACACTTCCGAAATGAACATAAAACTAATTTATAGAACATCCCTAAGTAGTCTCCTCTCCCTTTGGACCATTTCCTATGAAACGTCTTTTCCTACTCCTTATATCTTGTGTTGCATGCCTTGCACATCTCAGTGCCCAGACCTTCGATGTGGTGCAGGGTGATGTGACGTGGCGTTATGATGCCAACAGCCTTACCGCCCCCATGGCATTCCATGCCGGGACGCTCGCTGTGGGTAGCGCCGAACATTCCCTCAGCGGCACCACCATGCGCGTGGACCCCTCGGGGAAGTACGAGCCCCTTACCGTCAGTGTGGTCTATTCCGGCAATGCCGCCAAGGTGGTGGCCGACGGTGCATTGGCGTCCTCTCTCACCTGTACAGTCGACGGGCCCCGCGTAAGCATCGTGGCGGCGTCTTCGCTTCTTGAAGAGGTGACGTACCGTCTGAGCGGTGAAGGTGAGAATTTCACCCTCGCTGGTGAATACAAGGCTACGGTCGAACTTGCTGGCGTCTCGCTTAAGGCTGCCGGAGAGGTCCCCGCCCTCTACATTGCCAACGGCAAGCGCATCGACATCCGTTGCGTGGATGGTACGGTGAACAATTTTGAGGATGCCTCGTCGAACCTCTTGAAGAGTGCCTTCTACGTCAAGGGACATGCCGAGTGGAAGGGTGGCGGCACCGTCAACATCCGTGGCAATGCACGCCATGCCTACAGCAGCAACGACTATACCGATATCAAGGCATCCTTCACCGGCACCCTCAACATCCTCGGTGCCAAGAGCGACGGTATGCACATCGACCAGTATTTCATCATGAACGGCGGCACCGTCAATGTGCAGAATGTGGAGGGCGACGGCATCGATGTCGGCTATAAGTTAGAAGACGACGATGTTACGCCCACCAACGATTCCCTCAACGGACAGGCGCACATCAAGAACGGTGTCCTCAACGTCACGGTTGCTACCGTCGATACCAAGGCCCTGAAATCGGTATACGATATGGTCATTACCGGCGGCAGCCTCGACATTCGCGCCAATGCCGACGGCACGCGCGGAATCAGCAGCGGCAACAACCTCACCATCGGCACCAAGGGGGCTACCGACAATACCGTCCCCTACATCCTCCTCACTGCAAAGGGCGGAACCTACACCGATGAGCTCGGCGATACCCACAAGTGCCGCGGCATCAAGGTAAAAAACAATTTCTATTTCTACAGTGGCACCGTCAAGCGCAACCTCGACTCCAGCGTGGCTACCGACAAGATGGTCGATGTCGACGGCATGCCCTATGTCAATGGCGGAAAGTTCGACGGCATCACACTTTGACGCCCTGCCGGACGGGATGTGCCTGAAAAGGTCGTCCTCCCCCACACATTTCCATCTGTCTCTCCCTGTGACCTGTGAAAGCAAGGTCATGAAAAACAACAAAAGACCTCTATATGTCTGATTCCACATTGCGTGGTTTTGCGGCTTGCGGATGCGGCCGCAGCAACCAGCAACTCAATACCTTTGATTACCTGAGCGATGTTCCTGGCAACAACGAGACTACCGACCTCGTGGAAGTCCAGTTCAAGAATACGCGCAAAGGCTACTACCGCAACGACAACGGTCTCGACCTTGTGAAGGGCGACATCGTCGCCGTTGAGGCTAATCCCGGTCACGACATCGGCACGGTCACCCTCACCGGAAGCCTTGTGCCCCTGCAGATGAAGAAGGCCTGCCTGAAACCCGGCACCGAAATCCGCCGCGTCTACCGCAAGGCACGCCCCGTCGACATCGAAAAATGGCACGAAGCGCAGGGACGCGAAGTGGCGACCATGATTCAGAGCCGACAGATTGCCAAGGAACTCCAGCTTGATATGAAAATCGGTGACGTCGAATACCAAGGCGACTGCAACAAGGCCATATTCTACTATATTGCCGATGCCCGTGTCGACTTCCGCAAACTCATCAAGGTCCTTGCCGAAACCTTCCACGTCCGCATCGAGATGAAACAAATCGGTGCCCGCCAGGAGGCCGGACGCATCGGAGGTATCGGTCCCTGCGGCCGCGAACTCTGCTGCGCCACCTGGATGAAGGTCTTCACCAGTGTGAACACCGGAGCCGCACGTTTCCAGGACATCAGTCCCAATCCTCAGAAGCTTGCCGGACAGTGTGCCAAACTCAAGTGCTGCCTGAACTACGAGCTCCCTGTCTACATGGAGGCCAGCAAGAAGATGCCGGAGCGTAACGTGCACCTCGAAACCGCCGATGCCACCTACTATTTCTTCAAGGGCGACATCCTTGGCGGGCTTGTTACCTATTCCACCGATCGTCGTCTGGCTGCAAACCTCGAGACCATCACTGCTGAGCGTGCCCGCGAAATCATTGCCATGAACCGCAACGGCGAAAAGCCGCTCTCGCTGAGCGAAGAGGAAAAGGCCGAGCCTGAGCGCCCCGTCGACCTTGCCGAGCAGGACGAACTTACCCGTTTCGACAAGAGCAAGAAGCGGAAACGCCGCAAAAAGGGCGGAAAGGCATGAATCCCATGATTCCCCTTCGCCTTCTTCCTGCCGCAGTGTGTCTTGCCGTCCTGACGGCCTGCACCGTTGACCGTGCCCCAATGGTCGCCTATGAGCCGGTCGATGCCTACAGTTGGGACGCTGCCGAACGCCTGGTCTTCGACCTCGGACCGGTTCCTGCTTCCGGCGACTATGGTCTGACACTCCATGTGCGTACCACCACTGCCGCAGCGTTTCCTTTCAAGGTCCTTTATGTGGAAGTGCGGCAGCAATGGAATGCCTCAAAGACGTGCCTTGTCGATACCGTTGCGTGTGCGTTCCAACACGATGAACGCCGGGCATCCGGCATCTCGCTCCATCAGTATGCCTTCCCTTTCAGCCGTTGCCGATGCCAGGCCATGGACAGTGTGAGGCTCACCGTTCGGCATTGAACTCGTTCCTGCAGACTGATGGGGCGGGGGCGTCATACCCTGAATTCAGATATGAGGGCGAAAGGGGATGAATCCCGTTTCTGCCCCTTACGGCTTCTACTTCAGCTCTTCCTATATGAAGAAAATCACCATGCTACGGTTGCTTACCCTCCTTTTCGGCCTTACGGTCGCCCTTACGGTAGGGGCACAGAAGCGCAAGATACAGAACAAACCCTTCATCGACACCCGCCGTTGGCACTATGGCTTCAACATCGGTGTCCACGACCAGGGGCTCAACCTCGTCGGCAACGGATATGTCGACGAAGCCGGCAACCAATGGGTG
>SFJN01000040.1 GCA_004555055.1 Bacteroidales bacterium
TTTGAGTGTTGTGTATTTTTTTTGTCGAATTTCTACTCTGTTTCGTCATAAGAAAGTATGTTTGCATCGCGTTTCGAGAGCGGTACGGCCAATGCAGTGTCGTATTCGGCAAATCCTATATTTATGCATTCTCTAAAATAATCCCAGAATTTAAACCTTATTTAGTCATGGAACAGATGAAATCTTTAGCGTTTCTTTTCTGCAGCCTGTTCACCGTGTGTCCGGTGACAGCGCAGACGGGCGCCTGCATCCGCGAACAGCAGACCACAGTCCCCGTGCCCTATGGGGAGAAGTACGAATACCGCATGCATCCTGCCGTGAAAGCCCCTTCGGATGCTTCGCCCGTAACTTCAGAGATAACTACTACCAAGGCAGGAGAACTTGCCGAACTCTTGGGTGACGCTCTCTACAATACAGACTCGCTGGTGGTTGCCGGACCTATCGACGACACTGATATTCAGACGATGTGGGATGCGTCCTTTAATGGGGTGCTCTCTGCCATCAATATGGAAAATGCCGTGATGGAGAATGGCATTCTTCCCCAAGATGCCTTCTTCCATGGTTTGGAACAGATAGATCTCGACCACGGATATATCTATCTGATTCGTCTGCGAAACATCATCCTTCCCAAGGAACTCGATGTGATAGGGCAAGATGCCTTTTTGTATGCAGCCAATCTGGAGCAGGTTACCTTGCCCAAAAGGCTCCGTGCAATCGACGAATACGCCTTCTCGGATTGCGTGAAACTGCAAACCAGTCCGTTAATCATTCCGGAAGGTACAGAAGTGATAAGTGGCTACGCATTTCTTAGTTGCGGCAAGCTCCGTGAGGTTGTGCTCCCCTCGTCCATCCGGGAACTGGGGGAAGGTGCATTCTTTTCTGCCAAAATCACCTCCATCAATTTGCCCGAAGGCTTGGAGACGTTGGGCAACTGCGCCTTTTATGGCAGTAATCTGAAAGAAGTGGTGATACCGGGCTCTTGCCGGAATTATGAAGGTACCGAACATTTTTCAAGAACTATGAGATGGAGCGGGTGCGTGTCTGCGAGGGCGTGGAAATCATTCCCAAATCATGTTTTGAATATAACATGTGTGTGAAGGAAGTGCAACTGCCCACGACGCTGAAACGTATCTGTAGAAATGCCTTTCATTGGTGCAGTGAAATCAAGGAACTGGAACTTCCGAACGGTTTGGAAGTGGTAGAAGCCTATGCATTCAACAAAATCACGGCATTGGAGCAGGTTCTGCTCCCTCCCACGCTGAAGGAGCTCGGAAAGGAAATCTTTGGTTCCTGCCCCAGCCTGCAGCGCCTATACTGTATGGCCACGGAGCCCCCGGTGTGCGTGCCGGAGGATGACGACGCCACCCCCTTCGGCATTGCACATTCCAAGGGTTTGGAAAGTCCCATTTCGCGCATTACGGTATATGTCCCTGTGGGATGTGCCGAAAAGTATCGCAACGCATGGGGCTGGGACTGTTTTGCCCACATTGAGGAGACGGACGACTTTCCGAGCACAGGCATTGCCCTTCCGCACATTGATGCGGCGGAGCAACCCACCGTCCTTTATGACCTGACGGGACGACGCCTGAAGGATGCCTCGCATGGTCGCGTGTTCATCCAGGGAGGCAGGAAAATGCTGAACCCTTGACAGGCATGGGGACGGGAATTACGGTATGAGGTGCACCTCGTTGTCCGCCGTTTCCCTCTCCGTCCCTCTTTCGATTTATCCATGAATACTTAGCCGGCAGACTACGGACCTTGTGTCCGTGGCCTGCCGGCTTCCGTTTTCCATGTAGAACACGATGAAACCCCTCCGGTGTGCTCAACGGGAAACGGCCGTAATCGGGGGAATATCTTGTTTTGACAACACATTATCGTGAGGATGTGAAAAAAATACAAATACGATGATGACAGCCGAAAAAAACGCTTTTTGCACGGCATATAATAGTGTTTTTTTCGTAAATTTGCCGCGGAGGTTTTCCTTTTTTGCCCTCCTTGCTTTCCCATCTTTTGGTGAGAATCCTTGGCTTTCCCGGCAATGCATCCGGATGCAGCTACAAAGGTACTGCAAAGGATGGGGTGGGGGAGTATAAGAAGGGGGCTAAGACACAAAAACGAAGAGCGAATCTCAAGTTTCCGCACATACCATAACAGACAATATAATGGAGAATTTAGCACTATCGCTACAGTTGCTCGTCGTGGGTATGCTCACGGTTTTTGCCATACTGCTCATAGTCATCTATGGCAGCAAGGCACTCATCACCATTGTCAACCAGGTGGCACCCGAAGGCGAAAGCACCCGCAAACAGAAGATGGCCGTGCAGACCTCTGCCGCCATTCTCGCTCCTGAGCCTTCGACGCCCCAGTCGGCGAGCATCGATGCCGCCACCATGGAAGTGCTCCAGCAGGCTGTGGCACAGCTCACCAAAGGCAAGGGACGCATACTGCAGGCCACAAAGGTGTAGGTGACAGCATACCCCAAATCAGAACACGAACAAGCAAAGACACACAGAAACAAAGAATATGAAAGAAATAAGACTAAGCCTCGTCTTCCGCGACATGTGGCAGAGTGCGGGCAAATACCAGCCCCGCGTCGACCAGCTCCTCAAGATAGCCCCTGTCATCATCCGCATGGGATGCTTCGACCGCGTGGAGACAAATGGTGGAGGTTTCGAACAGGTGAACCTCCTTTTCGGCGAGAACCCCAACAAGGCGGTACGTGCGTGGACACGTCCCTTCCGCGAGGCCGGCATCCAGACACATATGCTCGACCGTGCGCTCAACGGCCTCCGCATGAGTCCCTGCCCCAAGGACCTGCGCCAGCTTTTCTATAAGGTGAAGCATGCGCAGGGTACCGACATCACCCGAATCTTCTGCGGACTGAACGACGAGCGCAATGTCATCCCCTCCATCCAATATGCCAAAGCGGCCGGCATGATAGCCCAGGCAGCCCTCTGCATCACCCATAGCCCCATCCACAGCGTAGACTATTATGTGGCCCTTGCCGACAAGTTTGTCAAGGCCGGTGCCGACGAAATATGCCTGAAGGACATGGCCGGCATCGGACGTCCCGACTCACTCGGGCGCATCTGTGCCGGCATCAAGGCCCAGCACCCCGATATCACCGTACAGTATCACGGACATGCCGGCCCCGGATTCTGCATGGCCTCCATACTCGAGGTCTGCAAAAACGGGTGCGACTATGTGGACGTGGGCATGAGTCCCCTTTCGTGGGGAACCGGACACGCCGATGTCATTGCCGTGCAGGAGATGCTCAAGGATGCCGGTTTCAAGGTGAAGGAAATCAACATGGAGGCATACATGGAGGCACGCACCCTCATCCAGGAAATGTGCGACGACTTCCTCGGGTACTATATCCCCGCCCTCAACCACCTGAACAATGCGCTGCTCATCAAGCCCGGACTGCCCGGAGGCATGATGGGGTCGCTGATGACCGACCTTGAGGACAACCTGGCAAGCCTGAACAAATGGAAGAAGAAGAACGGTCAGCCCGAACTCACCACCGACCAGCTCCTTGTGAAACTCTTCGATGAGGTGGCCTACGTATGGCCTAAGGTGGGATATCCCACACTCGTTACCCCCTTCAGTCAGTATGTGAAGAACCTTGCCCTCACCAATGTCATGCAGATGGAGAAGGGCCGTGGGCGGTGGACCATGATTGCCGACAACATCTGGGACATGATTCTCGGCAAGGCCGGTAAGCTTCCCGGAAACGTCGACCCCGAAATCATTGCCATCGCTGCAGAGCAGGGCCGTGAGTTCATGACCACCGACCCCCAGCTCAACTATCCCGACGACCTCGATGTCTACCGCGAGAAGATGCGTGCCAACGGATGGCCTGTGGGCGAAGACGAAGAGGAACTCTTTGAATACTCCATGCATCCCGCACAGTACGAGGCTTTCAAGAGCGGAAAGGCAAAGGCCGACTTCCTGGCCGACCTCGAAAAGCGCAAGGCAGCCGAACAGCCACAGGAGCAGGTTGCAGAGATGCCCCGTACCATCACCGTTTCGCTCAACGGACAGAACTACAAGCTCAATGTAGGTTACGGCGATGAAATGCCCGAACCCACCACCGCTCCCGTGGCAACCGGAGGCGCAGACCTCGATACGCTTGCCGGTGAGGACGTCACCGCTCCCATCGAAGGCAAGTTCTACCGCGTCAAGGATGCCCAGGAAGTGGCGAAGTATGTCGGAGATAAGGTCAAGAAGGGCGATATTCTCGGTTACATCGAGGCCATGAAGACCTACAATGCCATCCGTGCGGAGTTCGACGGTACCATTGTGGCCATCCTTTTCAATTCGGGCGACCCTGTCGAAGAGGACGATGTCATCATCAAAATTGCCAAAGGATAAGGCAAGAACCGTAGCGTTTCCGTACAGCCATAAGGGTCAAGGTCCGTCATTCCCGGTCTTTGTCGCGGCTCGGAAACGAAGGTTGAAAACCAACTTATAATGGTTATTATGGACGTTATATACAATATATTCGATCGCCTGTATACGATGACGGCCTTCAGCGACATTGTTGCCGACCCCACCTTCATCGTCATGTACCTGCTGGCCTTCGGCCTCCTCTATCTGGGCATCGTCAAGAAGTACGAGCCCCTGCTCCTCATTCCCATTGCCTTCGGCGTGCTCATCGCCAACTTTCCCGGGGGGGACATGGGAGTGATACAGGCCGACTCGCAGGGCTTCGTGACATTGCCCGACGGGACGAAGGAAATCATCTGGGACATGCCCCTGCACAAGATTGCACATGAACTCGGCCTGATGAACTTCATCTACTATATGCTCATCAAGACCGGCCTGCTCCCGCCCATCATCTTCATGGGTGTCGGGGCCCTCACCGACTTCGGTCCCATGCTCCGCAACCTCAAGCTTGCCATCTTCGGTGCCGCCGCACAGATGGGCATCTTCAGTGTTCTCATTGTCAGCATCCTTGTAGGATTCACTCCCCAGGAGGCCGCATCGCTCGGAATCATCGGTGGTGCCGACGGACCGACAGCCATCTTCACCACCATCAAGCTGGCACCGCATCTGCTCGGCCCCATCGCCATTGCCGCATACAGCTACATGGCCCTTGTGCCCGTCATCATTCCATTGGTCGTGAAATGCTTCTGTACGAAGCAGGAACTGATGATCAACATGAAGGAGCAGGACAAGCTCTATCCCAACAACACCGAAATCCGCAACCTCCGGGTGCTGAAGATTATCTTCCCCATTGCCGTCACCACCATTGTGGCCCTCTTTGTGCCCACGGCAGTGCCCCTTGTTGGCATGCTCATGTTCGGAAACCTCATCAAGGAGGTCGGTGCATCCACCAGCCGCCTCTACGATGTCGCCGCCAATTCCATCATGAACACCGCCACCATCTTCCTCGGTCTTTCCGTGGGAGCGACGATGACCGCCAAGGCATTCCTCAATGTCCAGACGCTGGGCATCGTGGCAGGCGGATTCTGTGCCTTTGCCCTTTCCATCGCATCCGGCATCTTCATGGTGAAGATATGGAACATCTTTGCCAAAAAGAAGATCAATCCGCTCATCGGGGCCACCGGTCTGTCGGCTGTCCCCATGGCAAGCCGTGTCTGCAATGAGATATCCACGAAGTACGACCCCAAGAACCATGTTCTCAACTATTGCATGGCCTCCAACATTGCCGGTGTAGTAGGTTCGGCAGTTGCTGCGGGCGTGCTCATTTCCTTCCTTGGATAGCAGTTCCGCCCTTATCGCGGAATGCTTTCCTCACAGGGGCGTATACACTTCCTCCTGCGGCAATTCCTGTCGATTACCGCAGGAGGATTTTCTGATTCCACCATATCCACCAATACAACACTACGCATCATGCAAGTAAAGATTCATACCACCATGGGCGACATCACTGTCCGCCTCTACGACGAGACACCCCTTCACCGCGACAATTTCGTCAAACTCGTACAGGAGGGCTATTACAACGGCACGCTTTTCCACCGTGTCATCAAGGATTTCATGATACAAGGCGGTGATCCCGACTCCAAGGGTGCACCTTCCGACCGCATGCTCGGCATGGGCGGGCCGGACTACACCATCCCGGCAGAGATTCTTCCGCAGTTCGTCCACAAGCGCGGAGCACTTGCTGCGGCACGTCAGGGCGACGAGGTGAATCCTGAGCGCAGGAGCAGTGGCAGCCAGTTCTACATTGTATGGGGAAAGGCGTATAACGAGGGACAGTTGCGGCAACTGGACAGACAACTCGAGATGCAGGCACTGCAGACGGCCTTCAACCGGCTGGTCAACGAGCGGCGTGCCGACATCATGCAACTGCGTCGCAACCGCGACCATGCCGCACTTCAGATCCTGCAGGAAGAACTCCAGACGCTCGCAACGGCCGAGGTAAAGGCCCATCCTGTGGCACTCTCCGACCACCAGCGCGAGGTGTATGCCACCATTGGCGGCACTCCACACCTCGACGGACAGTACACCGTCTTCGGAGAGGTAGTGGAAGGCCTCGATGTGGTTGGGAAAATCGAACAGGCTGCCACCGGACGTGGCGACCGGCCCTTGGAGGACATTGCCATGACGCTCACACTTATCGACTGAACAGCCTGCGGCTGCCTGGGAGTGTCTTTTGACATTCCGGGTGGTCACCGTGTCTTTTTTTTCGATACTCCACAAACGTTTTCCACAGTTTCCTCTTTTTTCTCCCCTTATGAATATCGCCATCATCGGCGCCGGTGCCGCAGGATGCTTCGCCGCCATCGAACTCAAACGCCGTATGCCCCAGGCGAGCGTCACCCTTTACGAGGCTGGTACGCGGCCGTTGGCGAAAGTGGCAGTTACCGGTGGCGGACGCTGTAACCTGACAAACAGTTTTGCCGCGGTGAAAAGTCTCGACAAAGTCTATCCGCGAGGTGCAAAACTCATGAAGCGCCTACTGAAGGAGTTCAGCCATCGCGACGCTTACGAGTGGTTTGAGCGCGCAGGAGTGCGGCTGCTGACGCAGGACGACGAGTGCGTATTCCCGGTTTCGCAGGATGCCATGGAGATTGTCCATACCCTTCTCCGCATGCTCCGTGTGTCGCATGTCGACATCTGCACCCGGCATCGTTTGACGTGCCTTGAGCATTTGGGCGACATTTATCGCTTGACCTTCGCACGTCCCGACATGTCGGAGCCCACCGTCGTGGAGGCCGATGCGGTGGTGGTGACTACCGGTGGCAGCCCGCGACCGACGGGGCTCGACATGCTGCGGCCTTTGGAACTTGAAATCGTGCCTCCCGTACCCTCGCTTTTCAGCCTCTGTCTGCCCGGACACCCGTTGAACGGACTGATGGGAACGGTGGTGGAAAACGCCGTTGTGGGCATTCCCGGTACAAAGATGAAGGCCGAGGGACCGCTCCTCATCACGCATTGGGGGCTCAGCGGACCGGCGGTCTTAAAACTGTCGTCGTATGCCGCGCGGATGCTTCAGGAAAACGGATACAGATGCCGTATCGCCGTCAACTGGTTCGGCAATCAGAAGGAGCAGGCGGTGGTGCAGGAACTGCAGGAATTGGCATCGCGGCACAGCCAGAAGCAGTTGCAATCGGCTTATCCCTCCGTCTTCAACGCCCGACTTTGGCGCTACCTTGTCACCTGTTGCAAGCTCCGGCCCGACTGCCGTTGGGGCGAACTGCAGTCCGGCACTTTTGTGCGTATGGCCGCCATGCTCACGAATCATGTCCTGGAAGTGGACGGAAAGAACCGCTTCAAGGAGGAGTTTGTGACCTGTGGTGGCGTGGCGCTTTCCAATGTCGATGCCTCTACCCTCGAATGCCGTTCCCACCCGCGGCTCTTCTTTGCCGGCGAGGTGCTCGATGTCGATGCCATCACCGGTGGCTTCAATCTGCAGGCGGCATGGACCATGGGATATGTGGTGGCGGCACATCTGCAGTAGATAACCGGCAGATACGGTGCAGATTCCTTTTTTTCTGCGTCTTTTTTCTTTGCGTTCCTTCCAGACGAAGCCTGAGCTGTATGGTTTGCAGTCCGGATGGGCCTGTTATACGTCAGAATACAAAGATCAGCACGGCAGAATCCTGTGTGGGTTCTGCCGTGCTGATTTTGCTTTAATTGCCTACTTGTCTTTGTTTTCCGTAATTCCTGATTAGAATCCCCCGGGGCCTCCCATGGGTGGGCGTCCGCCGCCACCAGGACCTCCCCCACCAGGACCTCCCATAGGCGGGCGGCCTCCACCGAAGCCTTCGGGATTGCGCGGACCTTCGTCGTTGCCACCGCCTTTGCGCGAACCGTTGAAGAGGTTCAGCTTGTAGATGAGGTGGACCATGAAGTACGAGTTGATGGAGTTGTTCCATGTGTCTTCGCGCATCATGGCAGAGATGTTGCGGCTGATGTTGCTCTGCTGTTGCAGGATGTCAAAGCACTGCAGGCTGACGGTTAGGGCCTTTCCCTTGAGGAACGACTGCGAAAGCTGGGCATTCCAGATGAGTTCGTTCGTATTCATCGACGCTTCGGAGTATCCGCGGCGTGAACGCATGCCGATGTTCGTAGAAAACGACAGTCCGCAGTCGAGGTTGAGGTTGAAAGTGCCGCCGTAGCTGAAACTCCAAGTGTCAAGATTGCGGGCGTTCATGGCATCGCTTATGGAATGCTGGTAATTCATGCTGCCGTTCAGGGTCACATCCCATAGCGAACGCCGGTAGCTGAGGTCGAGTTTTTCGCCCACGTCGGTGGTCTTGGCGTGCGTTTTCCCCACACCTTCCTGCATGAAGCGGTTGAAGAGCAGGTTCACGTCTTCGTAGGTCGGATTTTCCGGCATGGAAAATCCTTCTATGGAGTTGTTGCTGGCTGAGTATCCCACCTGTCGACGGTAGTTCAGGTTGGTGCTTGTGGAGATGTTGAAGAGTTTCTCCCTGCCGAGGGCCCGGTTGTACGTCAGTCCGGCGCTGGTGCTCCAGTTTCCGTTGATGTTTTCGGGACGGCTGTAGCGCACACCGCTCGTCTCGTCATAAATCTGCAGGGTAGAGATGCTGCGGCGTTCGTTCTTGAAGTTGGCAGAAACCATCGTGCCGGCCTGCTTGTCGGGGTCGTATCCGTTGTAGAAAACACGGAAATTGTCCTGCCACGATGGCTCGAGCCCCGTGTTGCCGGCGCTGATGTTCAGGGGATTTGAGGTGTCCACCACCGGCAGGAGGTTGGTCATCGAAGGTTGCGATGAACTGCCTCGGTACACCAAATTGAGGCGTTTCGTCTTCGAGAAGTTGATGCGCAGGCGAGCCTCGGGGCTGACGTTGAAGACATTGCGGACGGCCGTCGTGTCGAGGTCGTTGCGCTGATAGTCGAGTACAGTATGTTCCGGGCTCAGGTTGACGGCGGCGTTGAAGCGGATGTTCTCCGTGTTCAGTCGCACTCCCACGCGTGCACTCTGGTTGTTGTAGGTGTATTGTGCGTATTGTGAGTTTGCCGCATCGCGTATAGCCGCAAGCATTTCTCCCTCGTTGATGGCGTTCATGGCCTGGAGGGGGTCGACCCACGAAGCAATGTGGTCCTTTCCGGCCTGATAAAGTCCGATGGAACTGTATTCGGGATGTTCGTCAATGATCTTTCCAAGGGCCTCCGCAGAGCTGTAGAGTGTATAGAGCGAACGGTCGGAATCCTGGAAACGGTGTTCGAAGTTGTAGCGCAGTTCACCATACCATTTTCCGCCGAGCGGCTCCACATAGCTGGCGCCCACATTGACGTTCCAGTTGGTCGACGGGGTGGTGGAGAACTGGTGTGTGGAGTTGTCCTTGAGTTGCGTGCCGGAAGTTCCGCCCTCGCTACGCTGGCGGGTGAAGATGCTTGCCTGCGAATAGCTGAAGTTTTCGGTGTTGCTCCAATTTCCGTTGGCGCTTAGGCTGATGTTCCTCCCCTGTTTTCCGGTCAGGCGGCGTGTAAGGTTGAGTGAAGCATTGACGTTATGCGACTGGCTTTCGCTCTCCGATGTGCTGCGGTTCATGTTCACAAGCCATTCCGGCACATTCTCCTGCGAGTTCCCCTGTCCGAAGAAATGGTCGAGGATATCGTCCGTGTCTTCCGCTCCGGGGATGTTCTCAAAAGGATCCTGGTCGAAGGTCAGGGATTTGCTTTGCGAATCGCTGTTGCTCCTGCTGAAGGTATAGGACGGGCGGAAGGAAAGTGAGGTCAGGGAGTCAGGCGACCATTGCAGTCTGAACGAGGTGTTCAGGTTGTGGCTCACGCTGTTTCGCCAGGAATGCGCGTTCTGGAAGCTTTGCGCTGTGGTGCCGCTCATGAAAGTCTGGCTGCTCGAGGTGGACTCAGTTTCGTTGTCGCGACCGTTGTAGCGGACATTTCCGTTGATTTCGAAGTACGAGGGGCTGAAGCGTTTCTTGCCGTTTGTCCAGTTGAAGTCGAATCCCGCCATGGTGCTGGTGGTGATGCCGTTGTTGCTGCCGAAGCCTCCACGTCCGCCAAATCCGGCGTCGCCGATGTTGTTGCGCGATGCGAAGGCCGTGACGCGGCTTTTGTCGGTAAAGCGTGTGACGAACAGTTTTCCGGAGTATAAGGCATGGTCGTCCCAGTCCCAACCTCCTGCAATGTCTATGTTCGATACCAGCGACTGGTTTAGTTCGCGTTTGGTCATGATGTCGAGCACGGTGCTTTCTTCGCCGTCGTCGATGCCGGTCTGTTCGGCATAGTCGCTCTTTTTGTCGTAGGCCTTGATTTTCTTCACCATATTCACGGGCAGGTTCTTCATAGCCACTTCGGTGTCGCCTTTGAAGAAGTCCTTGCCGTTGATGAGGAATTCCTTGATTTCCTTACCATTCCAAGTGATTTTTCCGTCCTCGCTCACCTCCATTCCGGGGAACAGTTTGATAAGCGCCTCCAGTGTGGCGCCTTCCGGTGTTCGGTACGCCGTGGCATTGAAGACGGTGGTATCTTCCACTTGTTCCACTTTCTCTACTGTAGCACGTACCACAGCGGATCGTAGTGCGATTTCATCGCCTTTGAGTCGAAGCGGCTCGACGTCGACGGTGTCCTTGTGCATGCCGATGCGGATGTTCTGTGCGGCAGGTTCGAAGCCGATGTACGAGGCATGTACGATGAAGGGACCGCGGCGGTCGGTCTGTAGGGTGTAGTGGCCCAGTGAGTCGGTGAAAGTGCCGGTCACCAGGGTGCTGTCCGGCGAGAGCAGACGCACGGTGGCCAGTTCCATTGGGCTGTCATCGCGTTGGCTGACGACCGTGCCGCGCACAAGATGCGTCTGGGCCGTCGCCTCCAGAATGCCGCAAAGGAGCAGCATGAAAAGCAATAATTTTTGTCTCATCAAAAAATCTTTGGGGATAGTTTTCAATATATGATGCTTGTAAAAGATGCACCTTTTGCCTCGGGGTTAAAGCATGTCTTCTACAAAAATACGGAATAAAGGGTAAATTCCCTTGTATTCCCTGATAGTTTTCGATGAAATCACCTTAATTCTTGTCAAAATCTCCACACGCATTTCCCATACCTCACGGATAATGTGTAATTTTGCCTTGCAGATGTTTACGGACACCTGCTGCGGAACACTGCCTGGTGCGGCCTCCCTGGGGTTGTCGCCCAGCATTCCCCTTTTAGCAACCTTCCTACAGTACAAAGCCAGACATTATGCAGAAATTTGCGGATTACATCAAGAGAATCGAAATCAAAAGTTTGTGGAACGGCCACAAGCATATCGTATGGCAATTGCAGCCTGGCGTCAACGTCCTGAGCGGCAAGAATGGCGCTGGAAAGTCCACCATCATCAACCGTGTGGCGCAGCACCTGCTCTCCTTGCCTGCATCGGGCGAGTTACGCCGTAGCGAATTGCCCAATAACGTCCTATTCGGTGTTCAGATAGAATTCGTCCCCAGCGATGCCACCACCATCCGTTACGATATGGTGCGTTCTGTGGACCGTCAGCTCATGTATTCCGACCGCCTTACCACCCTTGATGAGGGCAAGGTAAGCACCGAACTCGACTGGCAGCTGTACCAGCTTCAGCGGCGTTACCTCGATTACCAGGTGAATGTGGGTAACCGGATGATTCAGCTCCTTACCGGAGGTGACCCTACCGCGCGGGAAAAGGCGACGGAAGCTGCCGCCATGAAGACGCTCTTCCAGGACCTTGTAGACGACCTCTTTTCGGAAACGGGAAAACGCATTGACCGTCAGAGCAACGAACTCCGCTTCTTCCAGTACGACGAGGCCATTTCGCCCTATCTGCTATCGAGCGGTGAAAAACAGATGCTCATCATTCTGCTGACAGTCCTTACAGAAGACCTTCAGCCCTACGTACTCCTTATGGACGAACCCGAGGTAAGCCTGCACTTCGACTGGCAGAAACGGCTTATCGACATGATACGCCGGCTCAATCCTCATGCTCAAGTCATCCTCACCACCCATTCTCCAGCCGTCATCATGGACGGATGGGGCGACTGCGTGACGGAGGTGAGCGAAATCGCCTCCTGAAGTCTTTCCTACGTTTGAAGTCTTTTCCACATTAGTTTGAAAAGTCTATGTCCAGTCTGACATCCCAACTCAATTCTTCGTATATTGCCGCTGCCAACCGCCTTGAAGGCCGTGGGGCGGCGTTGCGCATTGTAGCCTATGTGGAGAGTTACGATGACATTTTCTTCTGGAACCAGCTTTTGGGCGAGGTGGAGGACGAGGTCAATGAGGCGGGAGGGCGTCGTCTGCATTTCGAAGTCCTGCTTCCCAGCCGCAATTCTCTCTGCCGCGGCAAGAAGATGGCGCTTTCCAATCGACTGGGACCGCAGATGATAGCCTGCGTCGATGCCGACTACGATTACCTTGAGCAGGGTGCCACCCCTGTGAGCCATGAGGTATGTTCGTCGCCATACGTGTTGCATACCATCGTATATGCCATCGAAAACTACCAGTGCTATGCGCCCATTCTGCAGCGTGTCTGCGTGATGGCTACGCTCAACGACCGTGAAATCTTCGACTTCAAGGCCTTCTTGGAGAACTACAGCCAGATTATCCACCGTCTTTTCATGTGGAATGTCTGGGCGTATACCTACGGTCGGCACACCCTCTTCCCTCTGTCCGACTTTGCCGATGTCGTCAGTCTCGACCGTTTCAACCTCCAGCATCCCGACAAGTCGTTGAATGCCCTGCGGCAACGGTGCAACAGGAGGATGAACCTCTTGCAGCGCCAGTTTCCCGAAGGCCGTCAGACCTTCCGACCGCTGTGCGAAAAACTGGAGGCCCTCGGAGTCACCCCCTCCAACACCTATTTATATATGCGCGGTCACGACCTGTTCGAACATGTGGTGGGGCCCATCCTCGAAGCCGTCTGTACTAAACTGCGCAGGGAGCGCGAGGCAGAAATCGCCCGCCTTGCAGTGCATGAAATGCAAAAACACAACGAACTGGCATCGTACCAGCACAGTTGTGCACCTTGGCAGGAGATGCTCCGCAAGCACGACTTCTACCGCCGTTCGTCGCTTTATCGCCAGGTGGTGCAGCGGGCACGTGACATTGCACGGCAGGCATTTGAACACGAAATCCCAGGCGAGGATGCCTCTTCTCCCGAGCATGCTGTATTGCAGAGACAATAGTTCCCTAGTGCCAATCCCTACTCTTCGTTCACGATTCTTGTCTCCGGAATTCTGATATCCAATGAATACAAGCGTCTTAGTCCTTGTTGTACTTTTCATCTATTTCTTCCTGCTTTTAGCGGTCGCCCGTCGTAGTGGTGCGAACACATCCGGGAGCGACAACGAAATGTTTTTCCGCGCAGCCCGACGTGCACCGTGGCTGATGGTGGCGTTCGGCATGATAGGTGCCAGCATTTCGGGGGTTTCGCTCATCTCTGTTCCCGGTTGGGTGGGGACCACTGGCATGAGTTATCTGCAGATGTGCATGGGCTTTGTCTTCGGATACCTGCTTGTAGCCTTCGTGTTGTTGCCGGTCTATTACCGTTTTCGCCTGACGAGCATCTACGGTTATCTTGAACAGCGTTTCGGCAGCCGCACCCACCGCACAGGAGCCCTTTTTTTCTTGCTGAGCAAGCTCACGGGAGCTTCCGCACGGCTTTATGTGGTGTGCATGGTGCTCCATGCCTTTGTTTTCCAGCCTTTCGGGCTGGGTTTCCCCTTGACGGTGGTATTTGTGCTGCTGCTGATTTGGCTTTATACGCGGCAGTCGGGAATTGGAGCCATCGTCCGTACGGATGCTCTTCAGACCCTCTGCCTGCTTCTTGCGCTTGTGGGCATCATGTTTTCTGTGATGCATCAGATGCAAATGGGCATTCCTGATGCCTGGCACGCGGTGACGGCCAGTCCGTTGAGCCGTGTATTTGTGTGGGATGCCGCTTCTCCGCAGTATTTCTGGCGGCAGTTTCTCAGCGGTATTTTCATTGTCGTTGTGATGACCGGCCTTGACCAGGATATGATGCAGAAGAATCTTTCGTGTGCCAACCTGCGCGATGCCCAAAAGGACATGTGCCTGTATGGCCTGGCTTTCCTGCCCGTCAACGCCCTCTTCCTTGCGCTTGGCGTATTGCTTCATCTTTTCTGTGCGTCAAACGGAATCCCCGTGCCCGTCCGCGGCGATGACCTGTTGCCTACATTGGTATCTTCTGGTATGCTCGGGGTGTGGGTGGTGTTGCCCTTTGTGCTCGGCATCATTTCTGCCGCATTCTCCAGTGCTGACTCTGCCATTACCTCGCTCACCACTTCGCTATGTGTCGACATTTTCCGCCGCTCTGCCGACGTGCGTCTGCGTCGGGGTTTGCACGTGGCGGTAGTTGTGGCGTTCGTGCTCGTCATCATGGTGTTCCGTGCACTGCAGGGTGGAAGTGCCATCGACTTGATTTACACCATGGCGGGCTATACGTACGGCCCGTTGCTCGGACTTTTTGCCTACGGACTGCTTTGTCGTCGGCAGGTACGCGACCGTTGGGTGCCTTTTGCATGCCTGCTTTCGCCACTTGTCTGTGCACTGCTCGATCATTATGCACCCATCTGGTGGAACTACCGTTTCGGATATGAGCTCCTTATGCTCAACGGACTGCTCACTATGTTGCTGCTCTTCGTGGTTTGCAAGCCTGGAAATTATACTAAGACAAACCTTTTATCCACAAAATAAGTTTTGATATGTTACGCTATTCATTCCATTTTCTGCTGTCTCTGTTGGTACTGGCTGTCGTGGCAGGATGCAATGACGATCCTGATGGTCTTTGGACTCCCATGAAGTGGGAACGTTACAGCTATCCAACCATTGCCGAAGGGCAGAACCGCATCATCACTGTGTCCGGCGAGGGCGGAACGTATGTGTTCCGTTGCAAGAACTATAGCGGTTTCTGGTTTTCCTCACCGTCTTTTGCCGAGACGGAGTCCGGTGAATTCAAACTCTTCCCCCTCAAGTATGAGGATGCAGAATTCAAATGTTTTGATAATGGATGGTGCGAGGCTGTAGCTGATGCCGACTCCTTTGAGGTAACTTTCCAACGCAATACCGGAGATGTGCGTTCAGCCCTTGTTGTAGTCACCGGTGGTGATGTTTTTGACACCTTCCGCTTCCGTCAGGCTTCGCTGCAAGCTCAACGGTAAATTTACGGGCGTTTTGCCTTGCGTCATGCAATGATGATTACCTTTAGGGGTGTT
>SFJN01000041.1 GCA_004555055.1 Bacteroidales bacterium
TAGGATATTCCTGTTTTTTATGCATTTTCACGGCATTTTCCTTACATTTTCCATAAAGGAAATGCAAAATACATAAGCAAAAAGCACGGAACACAGGTCTCTTACACGGGTTCCCGGCAAAGAGCATAGAAAAAACACCCCTTGTTATCATCAATCACAGCGAATTTTCCGGCAAATCCTACACCATTGTAAAGCGGAAAGAGGGAAATACAACATCACAAAGGCGGCTCTGCAGACCTTTTACAGTCTTGCAGAGCCGTCCGACATTTCAGAGTTTGATGGTATAAGTCAGAAGAAGTCCACGGGGAATGGTGAGCAGCAGATTGTCGCCGCGTCCTTCCGTATAACCTTGTGCAAAGCAATATTCGGTCAGGACGTTGCCGAAATCATAGATGTTGTATGACTGTGCGGTAAGCTGCATATCATGTCCTGCCGTACGCCACGCAAGGCGGGCGTGAAGGTCGATGTGGAAGATGGCACTCTCACGACATCCGAAATTTCCGTCCGTAGGATTGATGCCACGGGTACAGAGCGGAAGGATGCTGACATCGCGGTGTGCAGCCGACGACGTGGTCTCGCTGTTGAGGAAGGTCCGGTACAGCTGTATGGGCTGGCCGTCGGTCCAGCTGGCGGTGCCTCCGATGGCAAAATGCTTCGTGGCATTCCAAAGCAGTACGATACGGGCTATGTAGGCACGGTCCTGGTCGGTACGTCCTACCGCAGGCGACTTGCCGTCGAGGTTCTGCAACACGCTGAGGGTGGCAGGCAAGGCGGTAGTCTCGGAAAGGCTTCCGAAATCGTTCACCGCCGGACCGGTACCCAGGGGCGATACGCTGGCGCCAATCATCGAATGCCACGAAAGGCTGAAGTACAGACGGCTACCATGATAGGCATATTGCGTAATCTGCGACAGATAGTACGGACTGCTTTTCAGCCCCTTACCCATCAATCCGGAAGGCAGGTAGCCTATTTCGTAGTCACGCGACCTCGGCGTCACATAATAGACGGGAAGAATCTGACGGTCCGTTCCCCACTCCGTAGCCATTTCCGGAGTCACCGAGGCCTCGCTCCATGTACCTTGCGCGTCTGCACCACCGGAAAAAGAGGTGTGCCATGTGTGGTAATATTTGCGTATGAGTTGCAGAGCCAGGATTTCATGGCGTCCAAAACGGGCACGGATGGGAATACTGAGAGTAAAATACGAAGGTTGCCACAAATGGGAGGCATAGTGGTGCGAGGAACCTCCGGTAGTTGTCAGCAAGGTCTTGTAGTCAGCCTTTTCCGGTGACCGTGTCTCCGTAGCGGATGTGGCATACACCGTTCCGTTCTGATAGCGCGAACTCATGTAGCGCATCGTCTCCACATTGTAGGTCATACGGCTATGTTGGAGCTGCACCCCCACCGTCAGCCACTGCCATGGACGGGCCTCAAGTTCGAGAAGTGCTTCAAGATTGGGAGTCACCTTGGAATTGGAACGAAGCAGCATTCCATCCAGGCTCATGCCGACCTCGCCCTTGAGTCTCAACCGTTGCTGGCAGTAACTGCGTTGTGCCTCAAGCGTAAAGGTGTTTTCAAGCAAGGCACCAGCAAAACTGCGGCTCTGCCATTCGTAACGGTAAAGGGCCGTTGCAGTGGATTCGCCACAATGCTGCAGATACACCAGGTTCGACCATTCTTTCTGACGGGGCGAGAAGGCTACAAGTGAGTTCCACGCATCGGCCTTGAATGAAAGCCATGGCGTAATGTTTCGCCGGGCGGTCAGAGCCCATGAGAGTTCATGGTGTGTACCGTCCGACATCCAAGGCTCCAGGGCCTCGCCGTCCTGGTCGGCAAGATTGCGCGAAAATTCCGGATTGCTGCGGCTCAGGCGGTTAAGTCCCCAGGTAAGTCCTGTAGTCATCCGTCCTTGTGCGCGGCTGCGCTGACCGTAAAGGGTAAATGCTGCGACAAGCGTCTGCGGCTGCTCATCCTTGTTGAAACCATATTCGGAATATCCGTCGTCCTTACCTTTGACCGTGGCAAAGTATCCCGCCCCGGAAAATCCCCGTGGAGCAGGCAGGGCACCGTCGAGCTGCATCTGAAAATAACGGGCAGTATAGAGGGGATGGGACTCAGACTGTCCGTCCACGTCAAAACAAGGAAGACTTCGGCTGCCGACATGGACCAGCAACCGCTGCCGATATCCGCCCACGTCGGTCGCCACATCCATGGTTCCGGCGACACGCACATGCTGCCGGGCATGTTCCGTCACGGCATTGTGCAACCCTTCCACACCAGTGCCATGGAAGAGATGCACAATGCCCTCGGTAGTAGGATTGATGCCGCCAAGATTTCCGAAATTCCCCCCAAGGCTGAGGTAGGGCGTTGCCAAGGTATCTGAAGTGAAGTGCAATGCGGCACGCAGAGGGTCGATGCGGAGATTCTGGTTCTCCATATTGAGAAGATAGGGCAACATTCCGGACGTCAGGCGCAGATTGGTGCGCATACCGTTCATATAGTAACGGTTCTGCCGATAGCTCTGGCCATCTACAGAGAATATCAGCCCGTCGGCATCGCTCCACCGGCCGGTATGGTTTCCTTGGTAGACAGTATGCGGGGAAATTCCCTGGAGATAGGGCACCACATCGGACGTATGCAGACGGTTGGCGAAGAACTCCGCACCGACACTGTCGTGCTCCATCACCGGCTGTGCCTGCGCCGGAATGGCCATTGAGGCCAATGCCAAGGCTGCAGAAACGGCAAACATAGCGAATGTCTGCAACGTACGCTTGTATTTCCAGCGGTTATGGGTCCAAAGCCAATGTGCAGGATCGGCCTTGATGCTGGCTTCCATCATGCGCATATAATGCTCGGTGATGGGGAACTGGCCCTCACCCTCTTCAGGAAGACGATGGAACGTCGCACGGTAATAGCCTCTGCGTACACGGCGTACATCCACATAATAATAGACTGCTCCCACCTTCTGACCAATGGTTTCTGCACCGGTAATGACAGGGGTGTCGTGGTTAAGCCACGGCATCCAATGGTGAATGGTCTTCGGACGCTGGTCGGCGATAAAGCCCATCATAATCTTGCGTCCGGCACGGACCTGCGTGACAATGACACGCAACGTCTCCTTCATGGCCACATTCCGCGTGCCGCACTTCTCGCGGTTCCGGGTGAATATGCGGTCAAGCACCTTGTTATGGAGCGGATGGTACACCTGTGAAAGGAAATGACGGCGGTCGAACTTCGAACCAAGGAGCGAGACCCACTCCCAGTTGTTGAAATGGCCGAGATAGAAGACACACATGGCCTTGTCGCTCTCCATGAACTCCCGCTCTACTTGCTCCACACCTTCAAAATGCATATGACGGTCTATGTCATCCACCGACATCGACATGTGCTTGATAAGTTCCACAATGTAATCGCAGAACCAATGATAGAATTCGCGCTCAATGGCTTCAAGTTCTTTGCTTCCTTTCTCGGGGAAGGAAGTTGCAATGCTCTCACGCACCAGACGGCAACGGTAACGCACTACATAACGCACCAATGGGTAAAGCACCAAGTCGGAAATACCGTACAATATCCACCAGGGCAGCAGCGAAAGCAGATACCATACGGCAAACACAAGATAATAAAGGACAGTTTTCACTTTTCTATACTGATATTACGGATGCAAAATTAACGGAAAAGCAGCGATTGAGCAAAAAATAGGCAAAAGATGTTTGAAACAACATACAAAAATGCTAACTTTGCCCACAATCAAACAACCATAACACTGAAGCAAGCATTTCAGTTTTCCTTTTCATATGTTCCTGAAGTCATATATATATAATAAAAGATGTGTGTCACTTCTGCTATGGGCCTTTTTCGCCTTTTACGCCCTTGCACAAACCACATTGAGCCATACCGACCGAACTGCAAAAACGCACGTTGCGCCATCCTATTTCGGTCCCAATGCCTTTCCTGTACCCGACATGCTCGATGATGCCGTGAGCAGTGAACTCGAAGTGAAGCTCCGCGGCGACTGGTTCCGCGGTGACTATGGGGACCACACCGGCAGCCTGATGGCCAGTCTTCGGGTACCGGTCTTCACCCCACGTGCCAATCTGGTACTGTGGATGCCCGTCATCGAGGGCTACCATCTTTCTACACGATGGATGGAACATGCTCCCATCGACCCCTCTACTCCCCGGCGGGGGAATGCAATCGGAACGCTCTTCATTAGTACAGACATCCTCTTGATGCGCGAAAATGCCCGCCGGCCGGCCATGGCCGTACGCGCAGGAATGAAGTCAGCATCGGAAGACGACTGGACTGCGGCACGATACTATGATTGCCCGGGATACTTCTTCGATATGGCATTTGGCAAGGATTTTGCTATTAGGAGTTCGGTACTCCAATCGCTGAGAATCGGCATCAGCGGTGGATTCCTTTGCTGGCAGACCGACAATGCACGTCAGAACGATGCTACGATGTATGCCTTGAAAGCCACGGCAAGATTCCGCCATTTGTGCATCACACAGGATATCCGAGGATACTTCGGATGGGAAAAGGACGGCGACTGCCCGGCAGTGATGAAAACCACCGTCGAAAGCCGCATCAAACGCTTCACACCCTTTGCCGAATACCAAAAAGGGCTCCACGACTACCCATTCCAACAGTTCTCCGTGGGCATAAAAGCCAATTTTGACATCTTATCAAAGCAACGCCGCCCGAAAAAATGAAGAAACGGTGTATTTTACCTCTTTTTCTTTGAAAACGGGCAAAAACACCCTACTTTTGCAACGTCTAAGATAGCAAAACAGACACTAAACTCCACACAGAAACAATAACCGACACCGCGTCGGGAGCCCGATTCCACACCGGATTTCGAGGCTCGGGTAAAAAGAGAATAGGATAAACAACACAAAAACCTGCTTCCTCCCGACAGGAGCAGTCACAGTATTAACTGCACTTAGCCCCGCCCCCCTCACACCGTACATTACGGCATTCTGTGAGCGGGAGTTGGAGCGAAGGTGCCAAAAATGTGAAAAAGATGAACGAGAAAAAAACTATTGACACGCTGCGTTACCGCATCAAGCGCTACCGCGAAATGGGAAATGGCGCCATGTGCCAGGACCTTCTTTCTGAACTCCGTCAGGTAATTGCCGCCGGCAAATGACATGCTGAAGCCTCATCAACCTTTTGATGAGTGCGGAGTTTACAGACCTTCAGACCTTGAACAGGCGAGTTCCTACACTCTCCACACGAAGGTTTCTGAAAGGGTACTACATCAAGCCGCTGACAACGCGGCACGATGACCATTGAATCACTTGCGAAAGGTGATTGAAGAAAATTAATTACTTTCCATATTTATCCTGCATGCAGCCCCCCGTGCTGCATGCTTTTTTTATCCTTTCATGACTTCCCCCTAAACAGAATCCCCTGCCGGAAGAGTCTTCCGGCAGGGGATTCTACTGTATTTCTATCCTGAGCAATAGCCAGGGTACCTTCAAATGTTCAGAACTTCTCCGTTTCCCTCAACCTGACAGGCAGGGACGAAAAGCTGGAATATCATTTACATGCGACGACCTTGCGCACCATTTGGTCTGCAAAGAGGCTGGGATAACCTGCATTGGCATCGTAAATACATGAAGCCGGCGTGAGATGCAGCTTGTTCAAGGCTTCGCAAAAATCAAGGACGCTTACCTCGCCGGCATCCGTAGCATCGGCACCCGCAGCCTGCATGACAAAACGAAGGGCTGCGGAATCAAGAACAATCGGCTGGAAGCCTTTGACTTCGTCAGACGTTACAGAGGAAGCGAATTCGGATGCAACCGCAGGAAGCACCAGGAACCGCGAGGTGGCACATTGCCGGGCATTGCACTGCTCCACCACCTGTGCCAGGCTTGGCACACCGTCGCCCCATGCCTCTCCCTGCCAACCATAGGGAGCAAACACACCGTCGCAACCGGCAAAACCGGTGGCACGGAGGATTTCCATTGCCTGAACGGAAGAAGTTTCAGGAGAAACGGCATTAAGTGTCAGAAGCATGCCCCGAACCTGCTCCATCTGCTGACGCAGACTACGGACACTGGCAGAAAGAACCATATTCTCACTCTGCAGGCGTGTCAGCAACTCCTTCACATCTTCGGCCTTCACAGCAGAAGGAAGCGGGCGGCCGCCGGCAGGTGACACCGCATTTTCAGTACAAACCGCCGGTGCAGACTTGGCGGGAAGTGCCTTCAAATTGGGATCTATGACAAAATCAAGGAAATCGGCACCGGTAAGATTGCAGAAATCACAGACCGTCTGTGCACGCATGGTAAAACGGATGGTCATCCAACGCCACACGCAGGAAGCGGTTACGCCCAGACCCTCATGGAGTTTGTGCCGGCCATTCCTGGCACAGGCGCTTTGATAAAGCCTGCGAAATGCCTCAACATCCAAGCGCACTTCCTCCCATGCTCCATGCACGGTAATGTCGTCTATATTGAGAAAATCACAGGCATCGGTATCCTTGCATATCAGATAGCGCATGGGAATGTGCCAACGGTTGGAGATGATGATAAGGTCGCTGAGCAGCATACGGTCGAAAAACGTCATGCGCTGCGGCCACACCTGGTTATGCGTAAATGTTTCTTCTGAAAAACGTCGCTGCGAGATTCCAAGCATCTTATGGATTCTCCGGATAAGGTTTTCGTTTATTTGATACATATTCAAAGAAAAATTTTGTGCAAAATTACAACATTTGCACTATTTTTTCATCAATATACGCAAGCTTTTTCTCTTTTTTCTGTCAATCATGTACAAAAACGGTGCACTATTTGGGATTACATTGACTTTTTTCATAACATGACAGATTCCGCTGAAGTTTACTACGCGGTCCTACGAAACGCGTCCATACCCTAAACCTGCAACAAATGTAGCCCCTTTGCTAAGAATAGTGCACGGCACTTCCAGAAAGGAAATGCCGTGCATTCAAGACTCCCTGCAAAGGTCGGAACACCGCGGTTCCGAACCTTCAGGAATATTTGTTTCAGAGGTTAGGGTTGTCGTTCTTCCAGTCCTCTACAGCGGGGATGATGCCGAGCTGGATGATTTCGTCGCGCATCTTCTGGAGGTGTTCGTACGAAGCGGCGAGGGCTGCCATTTCCTCTTCTGTACCCTGGGGAGCGGTGAAGTGTACACCGTCCTTGTCGATAACGGTAGGCATGGCCATCATGACATTCTTGAAGCCGCACTTGTCGCAGTTTACATAGCAACCTGCAGGCCAGGTGAAGGGTTCTCCACCCATAGCGCCTTCGATCATCTTCACAGCCTGATAGGCAGGGCTCTGGAAGGAAGAGCGTCCACGGAGCTTGATGATGTTGGAACCACCCTGGATGGTCATATGCTTGATTTCTGCCCAACGCTCTTCGGAGAGGGGAAGTTCGGCGAGAGGCTTGCCGTCAATCATCGCCTTGGAAGCAAAGACTGCCATCTGTTCGCCGTGACCACCATAGGTATAGGCGTTGGTCACCTTGTCCTGCTGGACACCGAACTCCTGTGCAAGCTGCTGCTGCAGACGGGTAGAGTCGAGGGCTGCAAGCGAGGTGAGCTGGTTGGGCTTCAGACCGGAATGGATAAGGGCAGTGAGGGCCGTAACGTCTGCAGGGTTGAAGATTACCACCACGTGCTTCACATCGGGGCAATACTTCTTGATGTTCTCGCCGAATTCTGCGGCAATCTTGCAGTTGCCCTTGAGCAGGTCTTCGCGGGTCATGCCGTCCTTACGGGGAGCACCACCGGAAGAAATGATATACTTGGCACCGGTGAATGCCTCCTTGGGGTCAACGGTATAGGAGAGGTTTGCGCCGGGGAATGCGCAATGGCACATCTCATCGTATACACCATGTACACCGGGCTCATAGATATCGTACAGGCAAATGTTGGGGGTGAGACCGAGCATCAGGACGCTCTGAACCATGTTGGAACCGATCATTCCACCGGCACCGACAATCACGAGTTTCTCGTCAGTAAGAAAAGCCATTGGATTATAATATTTAGAGGGTTATTGTTGGCAAAGACATGTTTTGCGGATTCTCCCGCCTTCTCCCTTCCGCATCCAGGCGGTTTTGGAGACATTGCTTCAAGGAGGTCCGGACATCAACGTGCCAAAATTACGAATTATTTCTACACAACACGCTATTTTGTGCCGTTTTTTTCGCAAACACGGCAGTTTTTAACAACCTTTGCGACAGGAGAGTCGGAAAAACACACTTTCGGCAGTGAGTAACGGATTCGGCATGCCTCTGTCTGAGGACTGCCGTTATCCTTCATCTGCATCGAGAAGAGCAAGAATATCGGCTGGGGTTTCAGCCAGACAAGTTGCTCCGTGACGTTCCAGGAACGGTCTGTCGCGAAATCCCCACAACACGGAAATGCAGGGGACACCGGCACGGCGTGCAGTAAGTATGTCGACATCGCTGTCACCGACATAATGGACGGACGATTTTTCTGCACCCAAAGCCTCCATCGCCGCATACAGCATGGCAGGATCCGGCTTGCGCGCTATCCCTTCGCGCTCACCGATTGCCACGTCTATCCATTCCGGGAAATAGGTATTCCGCAGTTCCGTCACACCGGCCTGCAACTTGTTGCTCACCACAGCCAGACGGCATCCGCGGCGTTGCAGCCCGGTGAGCAGGGTGACAATGCCGGGATAGAGGCGTGTATTGTCGCGGCAATGGGCCACATAATAACGCTTGAATTCGGCAAGGATTTCATCGAAACGTGGGTGAAGCGAACCGTCGGCATTGGCAGTAACGGGGTCTTCCACCCACGTCTTGCCGCCATCGGGCGAAAGGGGTTCATGGACGGCACGGAGCATCAGCCTGCGCACACCGTTCCCCACCATCTGACGTACCTCGGAAAGGGTGCGTTGGGGCAGACCGTAGGTGGTAAGGGCATGGTTGGTGGCTGCTGCAAGGTCGGCAAGGGTGTCGAGGAGCGTGCCGTCAAGGTCGAAGATGAAGGTCGGTGTCTGTTTCATTGCCTTTGATGGAGTAAATACTGACAGTATGGCTTGGAAAGATATTTTCCAAGGCAAAATTACAGTTAAATTCGGCAAAAAGAAGTTTTTTTGCCGAATTTAACAACAGCCGACACATAAAAAAATTTAATTTTGTCCCGTTATAAAACAATAGTTTGCACTTGCCTATGCTCAGCCGACTGAAACTCAACCAACTTTATTTCAAGGATACAAATTATGTGAACCTGATTCTCAAGCGCATCTTCAACGTGCTGCTCATCGCCAACCCGTACGATGCCTTCATGCTTGAGGATGACGGACGCATCGAAGAAAAGCTTTTCGACGAATATGCATCGTTGGGACTGCGCTATCCGCCGCGCTTCACACTGGTATCCACAAAAAACGAGGCCGATGCCCACCTTGCGGTCAACAATTTTGACCTCGTCATCGTCATGCCAAGTGCCGACTCTTCTGACGTGTTCGACATTGCCCGCTCCATCAAGAACCGCTACAAGGAACTGCCTCTGGTGGTGCTCACCCCCTTCAGTCACGGCATCACGGCCCGCATGGAGCACGAAGACCTCAGCATTTTCGAATACGTCTTCTGCTGGTTGGGGAATACCGACCTGCTGCTGTCCATCATCAAGCTCATCGAAGACAAGATGAACCTGGAGCACGACGTGCAGGAAGTGGGTGTGCAGATGATTCTTCTTGTAGAAGACGGCATACGTTTCTACTCTTCCGTTCTGCCTGAACTCTATAAGTTCGTGCTGCAACAGAGTCTCGACTTCGCCACCGAAGCTCTCAACGGCCACCAACGCACACTGCGCATGCGGGGAAGGCCGAAGATTGTGCTGGCCCGTACCTACGAAGAGGCCATGGACCTCTACGAGAAATTCCAGAAAAACGTCCTCGGAGTCATCTCCGATGCACGCTACCCCAAAGGCGACAATCCTAAAGATCCCCTCGCCGGGGTGAAACTCCTCCGCGAAATCCACCGCCGCGACCGTTATCTGCCGCTCATCCTTGAGAGTGCCGAAAGCAACAACGCGGGATATGCCGAAGAGATTGGGGCAAGTTTCATCGACAAGAACAGCAAAAAGATGAACATCGACCTACGCGAAGCGGTAAGGGAGAACTTCGGTTTCGGCGATTTCATCTTCCGCGACCCCAAGACCATGAAGGAAGTGATGCGTGTCCGCAACCTGAAGGAACTGCAGAACAGCATCTTCGACATCCCCTCCGAGAGTTTCCTCTACCATATCCGCCGCAACCACATCAGCCGATGGCTCTACAGTCGTGCCCTTTTCCCGCCGGCAGAGTTCATCAAACAACTCAGTTTCAACGATTTCCAGAACCTTGACGACCACCGAAAACTGATTTTCGAGGCCATCGTCCGCTACCGCATGATGAAGAACCAGGGCGTGGTGGCCGTCTTCCGCCGCGACCGTTTCGACCGCTATTCCAACTTTGCACGCATCGGCGACGGCAGCCTCGGAGGCAAAGGCCGCGGACTGGCATTCATTGACCGCATGGTGAAGCACCACCCCGAACTCAACGAATGGGAGAACACCACGGTGATGATTCCCAAGACGGTGGTACTGTGTACCGATATCTTCGAGCAGTTCATGGACCGTAACGCCCTGTATCCCCTGGCGCTTTCCGACGTCCCCGACTCCACTATTCTCGAGGCCTTCCGCAACGCTACGCTTCCCGACGGACTGCTTGCCGACTGCGAGGCTTTCATCAACGCCACACGCTGCCCCATTGCCGTACGTTCCAGCAGTCTGTTGGAGGACAGCCACTACCAGCCTTTTGCCGGAATCTATGCCACCTACATGATTCCCTACCTCGACGACAGGAATGCCATGCTACAAATGCTCGAGGATGCCATCAAGGGTGTCTACGCATCGGTCTATTACCACGACTCGAAAGCATACATGCAGGCCACGCGCAATGTCATCGACCAGGAGAAGATGGCTGTCATTCTCCAGGAAGTGGTGGGAACACAATATGGCGAGAGCTACTACCCCTCGCTCTCGGGAGTGGGACGCTCGCTGAACTACTATCCCCTGGGCGAAGAACGCCCCGAAGAGGGCATCGTCAATCTGGCACTGGGATTGGGAAAATACATCGTCGACGGGGGCACCACGCTGCGTTTTTCGCCCTATCATCCGGGAAAGGTGCTTCAGACTTCCGAGACCAGGTTGGCACTCCGCGAGACGCAGACGCAGTTCTATGCCCTCGACCTCAAGAACCGTGGCGAAAACTTCAGCATCGACGATGGCTTCAACCTCAAGCACCTCCCCGTCAGCCAGGCCGATGCCGACGGTTCGCTGCAGTTTCTGGCATCGACCTATGATGTCCACTCCGACTCGCTGCTGCCGGGCATCTATCCCGGAGGGCGCAAGGTGATGACCTTTGCCGGTGTGCTGCAGCACCATGTCCTGCCCCTGCCCTCCATACTCCAGATGATTCTTTCGCTGGGCGAAAAGAACATGCAACGTCCCGTGGAGATTGAATTTGCCATGAACATCGACGCCCGCCAGCGCACTGCCGTGTTCTACCTGCTCCAGATACGTCCGATGGTCGACATCAAGGCCGATGTCAGCATCGACACCTCGAAGATTCTGCCCGGACAGGTGCTGCTGCGTTCCGACAATGCCCTGGGGCACGGAGTGATGGACGACATATGCGATGTAGTATACGTGAAGACCGGTGCCAACGGAGAGACCTACAACCCTGCCGACAACCGCATCATCGCCCAGGAAGTTGCCCAAATCAATGCCGGATTCCTCCATCGCACTGCCCCGGACCCCAACATCATCAACGGCGAAGGTTCGGACGACGGACCGCACTATGTGCTGGTTGGCCCCGGCCGCTGGGGATCGAGCGACCCCTGGTTGGGCATCCCCGTCAAATGGCCCGACATCTGCGCCGCACGCATCATCGTGGAATCCGGACTGACGAACTACCGCATCGACCCCTCGCAGGGCACACACTTCTTCCAGAACCTGACCTCCTTCGGGGTAGGATACTTCACCATCAACCCGCATCTCGGCGACGGCATATACGACCAGGCGGCTCTTGACGCCCTTCCCGCTGTGGAAGAACTGGAACACGTCCGCCACGTCAGGTTCCCCCACCCGCTATGCATCAAGATGGACGGGAAGAAAAAAGTGGGATTCGTGCTGAAACCATAACACCGGCCACCGCCATCTTGCAGATGCCGGACGGCAGAACACTACAAAATGCAAAGCCTTGCACCACGCAAACAAGTGGTGCAAGGCTTTCTTTATATTTAAAATTTCAACGTATAGTCTTTTACTTCTGGAGCATCTGGTAAACCATGTCTACAATCTGCTGTGCCAGGGCATCGGCCTCTTCCTTGGTGTGAGCCTCGGAATATACGCGGATGATGGGCTCGGTATTCGACTTGCGGAGGTGTACCCACTTGTCGGCAAAGTCGATCTTCACACCGTCGATGTCGGTAATCTGCTCGTCCTTGTAGATTTCCTTCACCTTGTTGAGGAGGGCGTAGATGTCGGTCTTCGGGTCGAGGTCAATGCGGTTCTTGGAGATATAGTAATGGGGCAGACTGTCGCGGAGTTCGGTAGCCTTCATGCCGGTCTTTGCCAGATAGGTCAGGATGAGGGCGATACCAACGAGGGCGTCACGGCCGTTGTGGGCAGTAGGATAGATGACACCGCCATTGCCTTCGCCACCGATGACGGCACCGGTTTCGCGCATCTTGGTCACCACGTTCACCTCTCCTACGGCTGCGGGGCAATAGTTGCAGCCATACTTCTCGGTCACATCGCGCAGACCGCGTGTGGAACTGAGGTTGCTGACCGTGTTTCCGGGGGTATGCTGGAGCACGTAGTCGGCCACGGCCACAAGGGTGTTTTCCTCGCCGAACATCGTTCCGTCCTCGCATACGAGGGCCAGACGGTCCACATCGGGGTCAACCACGAATCCGACATCATGGCGTCCCTTGCGCATGAGGTTGCGGATTTCGTTGAGGTTTTCCTTCAGAGGTTCGGGATTGTGGGCGAAGTCGCCGGTAGGCTCACAGTTGAGCAGGGTCACCTGCGTAACGCCAAGCTGTCCGAGGAGTTTGGGAACGATGACACCACCTACGGAATTGACGGCATCAAGTGCAACGGTGAAGTGTGCACGGCGGATGGCATCCACGTCGACCAGTTCAAGGTACTTGACAAGTTCCACATGGCGCTGGTCGAAGGTGAAGTTCTTGGTATAGCATCCCAGGTTGTCAACATCGACGAACTCATAGTCGTCGGAGTTGGCGCGGCGTACCACTTCTGCGGCCTCAACGGGTGAGAGGAATTCACCGTTTTCGTTGAGGAACTTCAGGGCGTTCCACTGTCTGGGGTTATGGCTTGCGGTAACGATAATGCCGCCGCACGCGCTTTCCATCTTGACGGCAAGCTCGGTAGTCGGGGTGGAAGCAAGTCCGATGTTCACCACATCGAATCCCATTCCCATGAGTGTTCCGCAAACTACGTGGCTCACCATTTCGCCCGAAATGCGGGCATCGCGGCCAACGACAATCTTGCGACGGTACTTGCGGTTTACCACTGCCTCGCGGAGGCTGGCATATGCCGACACCGATTTTGCAATGTCCACAGGGTTGAGGGTATCACCCGTACGGCCACCGATGGTGCCGCGGAATCCGGAGATAGATTTGATAAGTGTCATGCTGTATATGGTTTTTGATTTTAGGTTATACTATGCCTTGGGGGATTATCCTATGCAATGCCTCTCACTTGATGGGATAGGTCTGGAGTATGGGGTCGGCATACTGCTGCTGCAGTTGCTTGAGTTCCTTACGCAAACGGCGGAGCTGTTTCTCGGTACCGGGCTGGCCATAGAGGTTGTGGGTCTCGCCAGGGTCGGCATTGAGGTTGTACATCTCCCAAGCGTCAATCTTCTTTTCGCCAAGGTTGTCCTCAGCCTCTGTGGGATAGAAGTGCATGAGTTTCCAGCCGTCGGCGGTGGCAATGCCATAATGCCTGCGCACCTTGTGCTCTGCGGGGTACTCGTAATAATGGTAGTAGACGGCCTTACGCCAGTCCTTGGGATGCTGGCCTTCGAGCAGGGGCAGCAGGCTACGGCCGTGCATGTCGGCAGGGATGGGGGCTCCGGCAAGGTCGAGGAAGGTGGGGGCGTAGTCGATGTTCTGCACCATCTCCGTAATGTCGCCGTGTGCCACAGGCTTGTGATACTTGGTCGGCATGCGCATGACGAGGGGTGTATTGAAACTTTCCTCATACATGAAGCGCTTGTCGAACCATCCGTGCTCGCCCATATAGAAGCCCTGGTCACTGGTATAGACCACCAAGGTGTTTTCGCTCAGTCCCGTGCGGTCGAGATAGTCGAGCAGACGCCCCATATTGTCGTCGAAGGTCTTGAGCACCTTGGCATAGTCGCGCATGAAACGCTGGTATTTGAACTCCTTCAGGGCGCGTCCCGTCAGGTGGCGGCTGCGGAAATCGATGGCGAGCGAATCGTAGAAGGCGTCGTAAATGGCACGATCTCGGCTGTCGAGGCGTCCGATATAGGCCAGATAGCTGTCGGTCAAGCGCGTAGGATGCTGAGGGTCGAACATCTTCACGTCATAGTCCATCGTCATGTCGTGGTCCGAGGCGATGTTCATCTCCTGATCGGCAGCGGCCTCACGTCCTTCGTAACTGTCGTCGAAATCGTGGGGGAGCTTGAAGGTGACATCCTCGTATTCACGGAGATATTTCAGTTCGGGAAGCCAGTCGCGGTGGCAGGCCTTTTCGTGGAGGAAGAGGGCGAAGGGGCGCTGCGTGCCGTCGTCATTCCGCGCCTGTCGGGCATCCTCAAGCCAGGCGATGGCCTTGTCCGTCAGGAGATTCGTAAGGTATCCCTTTTCCACATGTGTGTTGCCGTCCATGGTAATGAACGTGGGATTGTAGTACTCTCCCTGACCGGGTATGATTTCATAATGGTCGAAACCGGTCGGCGTACTCACCAGGTGCCACTTGCCAATGAGGGCCGTGGAATAGCCTGCCGCCTGGAGCAGTTTGGGCATGGTCTGCTGGCTGCCGTCGAAAATGCCGTGTTCGTTGTTCGTAAAACCGTTGGCATGACTGTGTTTGCCGGTTATCATGCAGGCTCTGGAAGGACCGCTGAGGGAGTTCGCCACATAACTGTTGACGAACCGCACGCCGTCCTGCGCAATACGGTCGAGGTTGGGGGTGCTGACATGGGTGCGGTCATAGCACGACATCATTTGGGCGGTATGGTCGTCTGTCATGATGTAGAGCACGTTGTAACGCACTTGGGCAAAAGCGGCACAGGGCAATGCAACAGCAAATGTCAGGAAACTTTTTTTCATATTCTGGAAGATGTTTGTGTTTTCATGATTAGGAGTACAACCCAAAGTGTACCAGGCTATTTTTTCACTAAGGTGCTTCGTGCACAGCCGTGATACTCACGCAGAAAAAAACGCGGCTTCGCCCTTGCAAAATTACGATTTTTTCCAAAAATGCCAAACGATAGTATGTAAAAAGCAAACGTAATTTGCATTTTAGGGGTGTACTATAAATCTATTCGTATGGATTTTCAGTAATGTGCCACCCCCTAAAAACTACGGTAATTATGG
>SFJN01000242.1 GCA_004555055.1 Bacteroidales bacterium
AATATCAAATTTTATTTTATAATATCCGTTAGATTCTAACGGATATTATAAAATTGATAAAGATTATCTTGCACAGAACATCTTGTTGACGATGCCCATTTCTCCTTCCGAAGGTGTGCCCTCGAAGTAAGGGAGGAAGATCTGGGTGAGTGCCTCCAGAGCGGAGTAGCCGCAGGAGACGAGCTTGGCCGCCATCAGCGTCTGGCGCACCGTCACTGCCGTCGACAGCTCTCCCTTGGAGTGTGCGTCCCTGATGTCCTTTGCCACCTTGGCGATGTTCATCGCGTCGCTGAGCCTGATGCCGTGCCGCTTTGCCAGCACGTCCGCCTCGTCCGATACCGACGGGTACTCCATCTGCAGACGGAAGAAACGGGAGCTCAGTGCCGGGTCGAGGTCGCTCGTCCCGACGAACTCCGCGCCTATGTTGGCCGTCGCCACGAACGTGCACTCGGGATGGACCTTGACCATCTGCACCGGGGAGACGTAGTCGTTTCGCATCTCCCTCGTTCCGTCGAGGCAGCTCATCAGGTAGTTCAGCGCATTCAGCGGTGCCCTGTTCAGCTCGTCGAGAAGCACCACTCCCGGCTTCTGGATGTCCTCGAGGAACTGCGCCGGCTCGAAGACCGACTTGCCGTCCTTGATGCGGTGTACGCCCAGAAGGGCCGACATAGGGTCCGACATCGTTCCCATGTTGTACTTGCGGCAGCTGATGCCCAGCTTGCGGCAGGCGAGCATCACCAGTTCCGTCTTTCCCGTTCCCGAAGGGCCCGTCAGCAGCAGGTTGTCGTGGTTGTGGATGAAGGTCATCGCCATCTCCCAGCGTCCGGAGTCGACTGCGAACCCGTCCTTCCTGACGGTAGGTGCGGCCCACTCCTCCTCGGTGCGTATCCTCTCCAGGAGGGTCTTCCTCGTGGCCATTGTGAAGAGGTCCTCCTCGGGCTCCGGCTCCTGCGCCTCCATGCTGCTCCCGTTGGCGGTCCTGTATGCGTCCCACTCGGAGAGCATCTGCGCATCGGGCTGCAGCTCGTCTCCAGGAACTCCTATCGGCGTTATCCCGCCTATGGCAGCCATGAAGGGAGCCAGCCCGTCACCGCTGGCACGGCTGCGGCTCTGCCTCATCTCGAGTGAAGGGGTGCAGAACACCGTCCCTATGGGGCATCTGGCCCTCACTTTCGAGTCGGCCTGTATGTTCAGGTCCGTAGGTATCTCCGTACCGTCGGGGAACTTCTGTCCGGGAAGTGCCCTCAGTCTGTTCGATCCCCCGTCGGGGATGGTCTTCAGGAAAATGTAGCTCATGTCTGTCGTATGGAATCCGCTCTTGCCGCGCCCCGGTATGTCCTGGGCCCTTCCGGCTGCCGGAATCACACAGCATACGAAGGCCCGGAAAGGGAGGCGGAGGACAAAAGGACAAGCGGAAAAATGATGCGCCCGTCGCCGGGCGTGTCCCTTTTTGCGCGTTTTGGCATCCCCCCTCACGGGGCCAGATTCGCGGAGTGATTTCAAAGGCGGAAAAGGTCAGGATTTGTTTACCTTGTCAATTTTTCATACGAATAATGTATATTATTAGTTGTTAATGCAAATAAACAATTATCTTTGCGTAAAGTTTTAATAACCTTTTTCAAAAAGCAAGAGTTATGATTCGTACAATTATCGCTGTTCTGTTGACGGTGATACTGGTTGCCGCATTGGCCGCCGGTCTTTGGATGCTCTTCAGCGGACGGAAGGGGCGCAAGGTAAGCGTGTCCGTCGTCGCCGATGAAGCGGATCCCTGTCCCGTCAGCATGGTGGAGGTCGGCGGCTCCACGGTAAGGATATACTTCATCCCCTCCCCGGCCGAGCTGGAGGAGGTGGAGGCGTGCACCGAATCCCCGGGTGCGCTTCCGATGGACGAGGGACCGACGGACATTGAGAGGCTTGTAGGAGGAGCCCTCTCGGGCGACGCCCTCAGGCAGACGCTCGTCGAGCTCCAGAAGTCGGGCATGAAGGTTTCCGACGACAAGGGGAAAGCAGTCTCTCCGAAGGACCTTCTCGAGGAGGCGGGAAGCGCCGAGAGGGAACTTGCCCCGGGAGAGAAGAACCCTCCGGTGGACCCTGAGCCGCAGGTCCATCACGAGCAGAGGAAGAAACGGCACCGCAGGACTAAGGCCGAGATGCAGAAGGCCCGCGAGGCGCAGGCATCCGCCGAGGCCGAGGTGCATAAAACCGTGATGGCATGAGAGGCAGGAAACTACTGGCCGCGGCTGCGGCCCTGGCGTTGCCGGCGGTGTCGGCATCGGCCAAGCTGGGTTCAACCGAGTCCTTCCTGAAGGAGATCGACGACAAGATCCTTAATCTCGCGGGGGACGTGGTGAACATTGCAGGTTACATCATCGGACTGGCGGCGGCGCTGCTCCTGATAATGATCTTCATCGAGTCGAACAAGCCCCAGTCACAAAGCAAGGATGCGCTGGTGAGGTGGTTCGCCATCCTCATCATCAGCTTCGTCGCACTGGAGCTGCTGAACGCGTTCGTGTTCAAGTAGGAGGAACGGCCATGGAGATAAAGTCATACCGCTCCCTGGACCGCAGCGTCCAGTTCTTTGGCATCAAGGGCCGCTTCCTCATCCCCATGGGTGCGGGTGCCGCCCTCTCCCTCGTCGCGGCGATGATCGCCGGCAAGGCGACCAACGGTCTCGTCGGGGTGGGCCTCTTCCTCATTCTCTTCTTCTGCTGCGCGCTTGCCGTGGTGGCCCTTCAGGGCTCCATCAGCGAGAAGGCGCTGTTCCGCAAGCTGGCGATGGGCCGTTGCCCCCGCTACATACGTGTCAGACCACAAAGACTCATAGTGCCATGGAGATGAACATCAATGTGACAGATATGGAGAGGGTCTTCCCGCTGGAGGGCGTGGATGACGGCTATATCCTCTCCAGGTGCGGCGACGTGACGGTGGGCTGGGAGCTGACGCTCCCCGCCGC
>SFJN01000243.1 GCA_004555055.1 Bacteroidales bacterium
CATCAATGAAAAAGATTTTCATGGCTGCCGTTGCAGCTGTAGCGCTCTTCAGCGCATGTGAAAAGCCCGGTGCCGTCAAGCCCAACCTCAAGACCGACATCGACACCCTCAGCTATGCCCTCGGTATAGCCAACAGTCCCAGCGATGCCGACATCAAGAACTATCTGATGCAGGCTGGTGCCGACTCTGCCTATGTACAGGAATTCATCAAGGGTCTTAAGGAAGGACTCTCCATTGCCGACAACAAGAAGGAAATGGCTTACCAGCTGGGTATGCAGACCGGTATGCAGATGAAGACCCGCATGTTCCAGAGTCTTGAAAACCAGGTATTTGCCGGCGACAGCACCCAGCACCTCTCTACCAAATACTTCCTGATGGGCTTCAACGACGGCCATAAGGACCGCATTGCCCTCACCGACACCGCCGGCACTCCCTACAACCGCAAAAACATCGAGCAGCTCCTCATGACCACCATCCAGACCATGACCGCCAAGGCCAACGAAAAGGTTTACGGTGAGAAGAAGAAGGCCAGCGAGGATTTCATGACCAACATCGCCAAGCAGGAAGGCGTGAAGCCTCTGGCAGAAGGTGTTTACTACAAGGTCATCAACGAGGGTAAGGGTGCCATCCCCACCGCCGAGCAGACCGTAGAGGTGGAATACGAAGGTCGCCTCATCGACGGAAAGGTATTCGATGCCAGCCAGGGCAAGGCCGTCAAATTCCCCTGCAACGCTGTCATCAAGGGTTGGACCATCGCACTCACCCACATGCCTGTAGGTTCTGAATGGGAAGTTTACATCCCCTGGAACCTGGCTTACGGCGAGAGCGCACAGGGCCCCATACCTCCCTATTCCACCCTCATCTTCAAGATGAAACTCGTCAGCATCGCTGAATAATAACTATATCTAATTTCATACCACTCGGAGGAAATGCACCATATCAAAATGTGCATTTCCTCTGTTTTGAATAAATTTTTATAAAAGATGAAAATCCGTAAAGTCCTCTTCATCGGACTTGCCGCTTCCCTCTGTCTTGGAGCAGTGGCCAGCCAGCCCGCAAAGAAAACAAAGAAAAAGGCCAAAGTGGCCGTAGTTGCCGAACCCGAAATGAAACCCGTTGACGCCGCAACATTCTCCTATGCTGTAGGTGTGGCACAGTCTCCCAGCCTGAAACAGTACATCGGACAGGCCAACAATGTGGATTCTCTCCACTATGCCGACTTCATCGACGGTCTCAACGGCAAATACAGCGAAGCCGAAATTGCAAAGATGCGTGCCATCATCATGGGTACCACCATTGCACAGCAGAACGACAAGCAGGTGATTCCTGCCATCAACAAGCAGGCTACCGGCGACGACAAGGCCACATACCTCCAGAAGGACCTCTTCGTGAAGGGTCTTGAAGAAGGTCTCCTCGGAAAGTCTACCCTCACTCCCGACTCTGCGATGAAGGTGGCCGACCAGCAGTTCGAATACCGCAAGATGGTAGTGAAGAAGGAGAATGCCGACTATCTGGCAGCATATGCCAAGAACGACAGCGTACAGCGCACCGAAAGCGGACTCCTCTACAAGGTCATCAAGAAGGGCGAAGGCGCACTTCCCGCCGACACCAACCAGGTGGAGGTGAACTACGAGGGACGCCTTATCGACGGTACCGTCTTCGACTCCAGCTACAAGCGCAACAAGCCTGCCACCTTCGGTGTCACACAGGTCATCAAGGGATGGACCGAAGCCCTGAAGATGATGCCCGTAGGATCGGTTTACGAACTCTGCATACCCTACGAACTGGCATACGGCGAACGTGGAAACCGCAACATTCCTCCTTTCTCCACACTCGTCTTCAAGGTTGAACTCCTCGACATAAAGAAGTAACCTTCAAAAGGTTTTGACATCCAATTAAAATAGGGGTCCGGAAAATAATTTCTCTACAGGAGAAAAATTTGCCGGACCTTTTTTCTTTTCTCCTATGATGGACACCACATCCCCCCTTGACCTTCCCGCCCAATTGCGCGAAGTGAAGCGGATGCTCCGCGGTGTGATGAGCGGCCCTGTCAGTGCCTCGATGCGCCGGCAGGGACTGGCCTACAAGGTGAATTTCGGCGTCGACCAGCCGCGTCTGATAACCCTTGCCCGCGAGATGGACGACTTCGTCACCGACGCACATGCCCTCTCCCTCGCCCTTTGGAAAGAGGACATCCGGGAATGCCGCCTGCTGGCATGCATCATCATGCCTCCCGAAACCTTTGCCGAAGACATGGCGGCTGAATGGGTCCTCCAACTCCGCTATGCCGAAGAGGCACAGGCCCTGGCCATGCACCTATTGTCGAAAGTTCCCTATGCCGCCGACATGGCTTTCCGCCTTATAGCAGCCGAAATACCACTGCAACGTCTGCTGGGATGGCTCGTCTTCGGACGACTCTTTGCACAGCACAAGGCACCGGCAGAAAGGGACAACGACGAAATCCTCGACCATCTGACTGCCGAACTACACGATGCCGCATCACCTCTGGAACTGCGCCGCACCGCACTCAATACCCTAAACAAATACATGGAACTAGGAACACGGGAAGAAGCCTACGGCATGCGCATTCTTCAAGCCCTCCAAAATCCATGATTCTATAAGGATGCTCACTTCAATGTGAGCATCTTTTTTTTCGAAATTGGGCTTATGAGGGGATAATACATAAATACCAATACTTACCATTGCTCTTTTTATTCATATTTCTCACGTGAGAATATTATTTTTCTTCTCGTCCGTGGACATCCGTGATTTTCCGTGTGATAATATTATCCTCCATGGCGTCCGTGGACATCCGTAATCATTCGTGTGATAATATTATCATCCATGGCCGTCCGTGGACATCCGTAATCATTCGTGTGATAATATTATCATCCATGGCCGTCCGTGGACATCCGTGA
>SFJN01000042.1 GCA_004555055.1 Bacteroidales bacterium
ATGCCGTAATTTTGCAGCGTCATTTCGTGGATATCTTCATGCAGCCCGGAATGTCGTTGCCGTCCACTTTCAATATTAGGTATTATAAATATATAAATATGACATTGTTTTTCATTTGCATTGTGGCATTTCTGTTTGCCCTTGCCCTCTTTGACCTGTGGGTGGGAGTGTCGAACGATGCCGTAAACTTTCTGAATTCCGCCATCGGCAGCAAGACGGCACGTTTCGGGACCATCGTGGCAGTTGCCGCCATAGGCGTCTTCTTCGGTGCCTGCCTTTCGAACGGTATGATGGACATTGCCCGTCATGGCATTTTCAATCCCGCACAGTTCCAGTTCGGTGACGTCATGGTCATTTTCCTTGCCGTAATGGCTACCGACATCATTCTTCTTGATGTCTTCAACAGTCTTGGTATGCCTACCTCCACTACGGTGTCAATGGTCTTTGAACTCCTCGGAGCATCCTTCGCCCTGACGATGCTGAAAATCGGCAGTCATGGCGGAACGTATGCCGACTACCTCAACACGTCGAAGGCCATGGAAGTGATATTCGGCATTTTCGTCAGCGTACCCATCGCATTTGTCGGGGGATTGCTGATACAGTATGTTACGCGTATTATCTTCTCTTTCGTGCAGCCGAAATCAGCCGATGGCAACCATACAGCCTTCAGTCTGCGTGTGTGTCTTTTCGGTGGTGTGGCATTGACCGCCATTGTTTACTTCATGCTGTTCAAAGGTCTGAAGTCGATGAGCTTCATGAGTGCCGACGTGAAAATGTGGCTTGACGGCCATATATTCCTCCTACTGCTCGGGTGCTTTGTGGCCTTTACCCTTCTGATGGTGCTTGTCGAGGCCTTCTCCGTTGCCCGGACGGGATGGCTCGTCCGCAGTGGTGGCAATGCTGTGTTCCGCTTTGTGGTACTTGCCGGCACCTTTGCCCTGGCTATGGCTTTCGCGGGCAACGACCTGGTGAATTTTATCGGAGTCCCCCTCGCAGGTTTCTCCTCGTTTATGGATTTCTACCATTCCGGCGGAACCGACCCCATGGCCTTTCCCATGACCTCGCTCGAAGAAAGTGCCCGTACCCCTATCGGTTTCCTCATCGGTGCCGGTGCCGTGATGGTCTTTGCCCTTGCCACGAGCAAGAAAGCCCGTAAGGTGGTGATGACCTCCGTCAATCTTTCCTCGCGCACCGAAGGGGAGGAGATGTTCGGCTCTTCGCGGGTGGCACGTTCCATGGTGCGCGGTGGAATAAGCCTTTCAAATGCCCTTGCGGCCGTTGTGCCCAACCGCATACTGCAAGGTATCGATGGGCGGTTCCACGTTCCCGAAAAGGTATCCGAAGGCTATTACGTGCAACCTTCCGGTACTGATGCCTCCAATGCCGAGACACCTGCCTACGACCTTGTGCGTGCTTCCGTCAATCTGGTGGTGGCAGCCTTGCTCATCGCTCTCGGAACCTCGCTGAAGCTTCCGCTTTCCACAACCTTTGTCACCTTTATGGTGGCTATGGGTACAAGTCTGGCAGACCGCGCCTGGACCCGTGAGAGCGCGGTGTTCCGTGTCACCGGTGTGCTTACCGTCATCGGCGGATGGTTCATCACTGCAGGCGTGGCGTTTGTGGCCTGTATGGGCGTGGCACTGCTGATGCATGCCGGCGGCAAGGTGGCAATGGTGGCTGTGGTGGTGGCAGTCGTGGTCATCCTTGTCCGCAACCAGCGTTCGTCATCGCGCCAGAGCGGTGATGAGGAGGGCGATGCCCTGTTCGCACGTATGATGGCCAGCAACAACCCCCTCGAGGTGGAGCCCCTGCTGAGCGAGCACGTGATGACAAACACTGCCAGCCAGCTCACGCTCTTTGACGAAGCCCTCGGACAGCTGACCGAAGGTCTGGCAACGGAGAAGCTGAAGCCATTGCGGCGTGCCTCGCGCAATCTGCACCGCGACAAGATGACGCTCAAGAACCTGCGTCGTCGTGAAATCCTATGCCTGCGCCGCATCACCCCCGCCCAAAGCGTGAGGAAATGTACCGACTTCCATCTTATCCATAATTCGCTGCGGCAGATGAGATACTGTCTGCTCCGCATAGCCGACCCGGTGCTTGAGCATGTCGACAACCATTTCCCTGCCATTCCTGCCGCTTCCATGCAGCGTTTCGACGAATTGCGGAAAAAACTGTCAGACATGATCAGGCGGTCTGTCGATGAGTTGACAAAGATGCACTACGAAGACCCGATGGCGGAGCTCGACGTCATCTATTCGTTGCACGACGCCCGTGTGAAGAGGGTGGAGGAACTGCGCCGCGACATTGACGCACTCCGTGAAAAGCTGAATGGCCTGCGCCGCGAAATGCTTCTTGAAATCCAGCAGGCCGACGTCAACATTACCGCTGCAACACTGAATATCCACGTCATCCAGGAGACGGAACTGCTTGCCAAAGAGCTGCGTTCGCTGCTGAAGTCGTGCTCACATTTTTGCGAGTAAACCGTGTCCATATTTCTGCGACAAACGATGAAACCTATGCAATTACGGCGCATACAGCGCATTTACAATCGGGTACGCCTTGTACTCCTCGTTGCCCTCCTGCTGATACTTTGGGTGGCTTTGTGGCAGTTCCATGCTTGAGCACCACCCTGACAGGACCTCCCCCCTCCTGCCCGGATGAGGCCTTCCCGCATCCCTGATTGTGCATAGGGATGCGGGAATTTTTGATGTCTCGCATTGACTTTCGCGTTCATAAGATGCCGAAATTTCACTTTTTCTTCACAAGTTTGAAATAATTTTAAGGGGAATTTCCAAAAAGTGTTGTAAATTTGCGCGGGTTCTTTTACCTGCACATTCCATTGGACTCCGTAGGCAGGCAGTGGAAGGACCTTCAAAATAACAAGTAATTTTTTTTCATTCTCCCCCCCCATCTTATGGAAGTTCTCCTCAATCTGTTGAGTCTGCTGGGTTCACTCGGTCTGTTCCTCTATGGTATGAAAATCATGTCGGAAGGTCTTGAGAAGTTTGCCGGCGACCGTCTTCGTGCCGTCCTTGCCGCCATGACCAAGAACCGTGTCATGGGTGTGCTGACGGGTGTGCTCGTCACAGCCCTTATCCAGTCGTCGAGTGCCACAACCGTTATGGTGGTCAGTTTCGTCAATGCAGGTTTGATGAACCTTGTCCAGGCTATCGGTGTCATCATGGGTGCCAACATTGGTACCACCGTCACGGCATGGGTGATTTCAGCCATCGGTTTCAAAGTGAACATAGCGGCCTTTGCCCTGCCACTGCTGGCTCTTGGCATTCCGCTCATCTTCAGCGGCAACAACAAGCGCAAGAGTGTCGGAGAATTCGTGTTCGGCTTCTGCTTCCTCTTTATGGGTCTCTCCTTCCTGCAGAAGTCGGCAGAGAGTCTTGAAATCGGTTCGCTTGTGGCAGGAATGCTTGCAAACATTGAAGATGGAGGCTTTTTTACCATTATCCTTTTTGTCATTGTCGGTGCTTTGGTCACAATGCTGGTGCAGGCTTCTGCCGCTACCATGGCCATCACGCTCATGCTGTTCGACATGCAGATTCCGGGTTTCGGCTTCGAACAGGCGGCAGCACTTGCCATGGGTCAGAACATCGGTACCACCATCACGGCATTCATGGCTTCGCTCACCGCAAACACCCAGGCACGCAGGGCCGCTCTGGCACACATGTTCTTCAATGTATTTGGAGTTATCGTGGTGCTTGTCCTTTTCTATCCCTTCTGCAACGCCGTGACTTGGGTGGTCAACAATATGATGCATGCCGGTGGCAACGACCTTTTCCGCCTTTCGGCATTCCATACGGCCTTCAATATCTTCAATACCCTGCTTCTCATCGGCTTTGTCAAGCAGATTGAACGCTTCGTGTGCTTCGTCCTTCCACAAACCGAGCAGGAGGAAGTGGGACGCCTGCAGTTCATTTCGGCCGGTATCCTCAGCACTGCTGAGCTTTCGCTTCTTGAAGCCCGTAAGGAAGTGGGTCTTTTCGGCCAGCGCTGTGAGAAAGCCTTCAGCATTGTCTGCGGTATGCACGGCATAGACAAAGACGATGACTTCATGAAGGAATTCAAACGTGTGGAGAAATACGAAGGCATCACCGACAACATGGAACAGGAGATTGCGCATTATCTCCAACAGGTTTCGGAAGGAAGACTCTCGGACGATGCCAAACGCCAGGTGAACCGTATGCTCCGTGAAGTGGACGATCTGGAAAGCATCGGCGACAGCTGTTACAACCTGGCACGCGTATTGAGCCGTAAACGCCAATATTGCAAGGAACATTTTACTGATGAGCAACTGTTGCAGATCAGTCATATGGAAGACCTTGTGATGATGGCGCTCCAGCAGATGAACCGAATGCTCGAACAGCCCGAGGGCTACGGACACGACATCAGCCAAAGCTATCAGATAGAAAACAAGATTAACCAGCTCCGTAACGATTTGCGCAACAACAACCTCCAATGTGTGGAGAAGCACGAATACGACTATCGTCTGGGAGCCTTCTATATCGATTACATCTCCGAATGCGAGAAACTGGGCGACCACATCATCAATGTGGTGCAGGCCAAGGCTCGCCTGAACAAGAATTGAGCATACCGGATGCGAACCGGGGCATGACCAATACTGCACAAAACATGTTGGATTTCATCCTTCGCATATCCATAACAGACATCCCAATCCCATGAATTCATTCCCGCTTGTCAGCATTGTCAGCGTATGCCGGAATGCGGAATCCGCCGTGGATTATACCTTGCAGTCTGTCCTGGCACTCGACTATCCCCGGCTGCAAATGATTTTCATTGATGGCGGTTCGGGCGACGATTCCTACCGAAGGGCAGTGGCCTATGCCGATGCTTTTGAGAAAAAGGGAATCGAATACCTGCATCAATCAGCCCCAGACCGCGGCATATACGATGGCATGAACAAAGGTCTGGCCATGGCCACAGGGACATGGGTGATATTCATGAATACCGGAGATGCTTTCGCACATCCGTCCGCTCTTTCCGAAGCTTTGGCGGTAGAGGGTGCGGAAGATGCAGACATCGTTTACTGCAACGCATGTCTGAAAATGGATTTCGGGAAGGTGCGGATGAAACCCAAGCCCCTCGAATACCTGCAGAAGAAGATGGCTTTTTGCCATCAGAGCATGCTGATACGCACTGCCGAAATGAAAAGGAATCCGTATGACCTGCGCTATCCTTTGGCTGCAGATTACGATTTCACCTACAAGATGTACAAGGCAGGCAAGAAGTTCGTCTATGCGGATGTCGATATCGCTATCTTCGAAAATGAACAGGGTATCTCCTCAAGAAACAGGTTGCAGATAAACCGTGAGAACGCCCGCATACAAGGACGGGACAAGACGCTGAAATGGAAAGTGGAATATTCTGGGAAAGTACTGATGAAGTCCGTAAAGCACGCCTTTTATTCCATGCTCCCGGATTCGTGTCTCAAACGTTTGCGCGAATCGAATTACAAGCGTCTGCAGCGTCGTCGCAGCCACATGTGATTCTCTGATACGGATGCGCCCCGCCTGCTTTGGCAGGAGGGGCGTTTGCCGTGTTGACATGCAACAGGAACTCAAAAAATGGTGGTTCTTGGTGCACTACATTGCGTTTTTGTGCCGGATTATATGGAAAATTCGTATATTTGCACGGGTAGTATAGCCCTCTTTCCAAATCCTTTCAGGATGGAAACTACAGCCTTATGTGCACTCCGGCTGTCTGTCGGAAGCATTAATGAAGCATGAATATGGAAATCAAGCACACACATACACCAGAATCAAAATGAGTACACAGGAAAAAAGAAAGATTCAATTCTCGCTCGTCTATCGAGATATGTTCCAATCGAGTGGCAAGTTTCAGCCCCGTAAGGACCAGCTTGAGCGAATAGCTCCGGTTATCATAAAGATGGGATGCTTCAGCCGTGTAGAAACCAATGGCGGTGCCTTTGAACAGGTCAACCTTCTCTATGGTGAGAATCCCAACCAGGCTGTCCGTGCCTTCACCCGTCCGTTCAACGAAGTGGGAATCAAGACACACATGCTCGACCGCGGACTGAATGCCCTGCGCATGTTCCCTGTCCCCGCCGATGTGCGTCGCCTGATGTACAAGGTGAAGCATGCCCAGGGTGTGGACATCACCCGTATCTTCTGCGGACTCAACGACGTCCGTAACATCATCCCCTCCATCAAATATGCCCTTGAAGGTGGGATGACACCCCAGGCCACACTCTGCATCACTACAAGTCCTATTCATACAGCAGAGTATTATGCTCATATTGCTGACCAACTGATAGAAGCCGGTGCTCCCGAAATCTGTCTGAAGGATATGGCAGGCATCGGACAACCTGCCATGCTCGGCGAGCTCTGTCGGCGCATCAAGGAAAAGCATCCCCATGTCATCATCCAATATCATGGACATTCAGGTCCCGGTCTTTCCATGGCCAGCATTCTCGAAGTCTGCCGTAATGGTGCAGATGTCATTGATACGGCCATCGAACCGCTGTCATGGGGTAAGGTGCATCCGGACATCATCTCTGTACAGAGCATGCTGAAGAATGCCGGCTTCGATGTTCCTGAAATCAATATGGATGCCTATATGGAGGCCCGCAAGCTGACGCAGGAGTTTATCGACGACTTCCTCGGATATTTCATGAACCCCAGTAACAAACTCATGTCTTCGTTGCTCCTCGGTTGCGGTCTGCCCGGCGGCATGATGGGCTCCATGATGGCCGACCTTACTGGCGTGATGGCTGCCATCAATGCCAACCGCGCCAAGAAGGGTGAAGAGCCCCTTTCGGAAGATGCACTCCTTGTACGCCTTTTCGACGAAGTGGCTTATGTATGGCCGCGTGTAGGATATCCCCCACTTGTGACCCCCTTCAGCCAATATGTAAAGAACATTGCGCTGATGAACCTCCTTACCGAGTCGATGGACAAGCCCCGTTATACGATGATGGATAACAGCATCTGGGGCATGATTCTCGGAAAGAGCGGAAAACTTCCCGGCGAAGTGGCCCCCGAAATCGTGGAACTTGCCAAGGAAAAGGGCTTTGAGTTCACCGATGCCGACCCACAGTCTTACTATCCCGACGACCTTCAGCGCTTCATCGATGAAATGGAAGCCAATGGCTGGGAACGCGGAGAGGACGATGAGGAACTCTTTGAATTTGCCATGCACGAAACCCAGTATCGTGACTACAAGAGCGGGGCTGCCAAGAAACGTTTCCTTGCTGACCTGCAGGCTGCCAAAGACAAGGAATGTGCCAGCGGCATGAGCATTGAGGAAGCCACTGCCTTCAAACATGCCAAAGCCGATGCCATTGTGGCTCCTGAAGCAGGAATTGTGCTGTGGGAAATCGGTGGTGACGCAGAGAACGTACGTGCCATTGAACCCTTTATCGGTCAGGAATTCAAAGAAGGCGATACCTTCTGCTATATCGAGAATGCCCACGGACAGATTAGCGAACTCCCTGCTGCCATGGGCGGAAAACTTGTGGAAATCGCTGCAAAGCAGGGCTGTCACGTACTGAAAGGCGATGTCATTGCCTACATCCAGCGTCCTGAATCTGAAGCCTGATGCTGCCTCCTTCATTTCCCTCTGACCCTTTCATGCTGATGAGCTTTGTCAACATGAAACTGCGGGATGAATTCCCTTCACTCGACGAGTTCTGCGCCTATTATGGCGTGGAACGCGCCGAAGTAGAAGTGGCGCTTTGGGGCGCAGGATTCGAGTACAGTGCAGAAAACAATAAGTTCTGGTAAAAGTCCGGAACGGCGGAATGGGCTTGGGCGTACGTGATGATATGAGGATGAGGCCGAGGCACGATTTGACCTCTGGCTTTCGGGATGTTCCCATGAGAGCACTGCATTTCATCATGCGTCAGGTCGTTTCTTGTCTTCGCTACAACAACGTTGGGATTCGCTCTTCGTTTCCTCCGCTCGGCATAATCCAAACGGCAGATTTGGCTTCGTCTTGCTTTGTGCTTGCTTTACTCGTCAGTATGACCTCTGCACTCGCTTAGCGAAACGATTTGTCTCCCATCCGTTTTTGCAAGCCTCTCCTTTATATTTACTTTATTTATGTGAAAGGAAAAGCGTCCTGTCTTTATCCCTCCTACCGGTAATAGATGTTCCGATATTATCCTCTTACGTTTGTTGCAGTCGTAGCCACGGCAATCGTGTGTCTGATTCCCATTGCCGAGCCTCCGCTTGGCGATGTGCCGTTTATGGACAAATGGACGCATATGGTCCTGTTCGGAGGCATCGCTTCCGTAACCCTGTTTGAACTGGCGATGAACCGTCGCCTGCAAACCGTGTGGCGTTGGGTGGCCCCTACGCTGGCGGCATTGTACGGAGGTCTGATAGAGGTGTTACAGGGCTCCTGCACCACTACACGTTCGGGAGATTGGTACGATTTCCTCGCGGATGCTTTCGGCGTATTGGTCTGTGCCCCCATAGCCTATCTGATATGCCGTAAAATCAGTCGGAAAGAGAACCGTATTTCCTAAGTCCGGATACTCCTTTCCCTGGTCCCGCTTTCAGCCATCCTTCTTCTGCCTGTCGGGCAAAATAAAAGAAAACATATTGCCCTGCTTATCCACGAATTATCAGTTATGCTATACCTCCGACTTGAAGACCATAAGATAACAATTGCTGACTATACCCGTCCTGCATCCGTTGATGCCGGTGCCGAAGGTGTGCTGACATTGGTGGAGCACGTAATGACGCCAACCCTTTCTCTGAGGCAGAACCTGCAGGAGGCCCGGCGGCAGCATCCCCTGTTCCAACAGGTAAAAGACGTAGAAGTCATAGTCAACGGACCTGTCACATTGGTTCCGGTGTCGGAATACGATGACAGCGTGGAAGACGTTCTCTTCAAGTCGTGTTTCCGAGTGGCTTCAGAGGTTCCATACCGTGTCCTGGCTGATGTAATTCCCCAATTGCGGACCATGTTGCTGTTTGGCGTACGGCAGTCGGTATCCGATGGCATTGGGGTGGAATTTCAAGGAGGAAACATCCATTACACGTCGGCCACCTCGTTGCTGCTAAGACAATTCGCCCAACACAATGCGGACGCACAGCGTTGCAGGGTTTACGTGAACTGCCGCGACCGCTACATTGATGTGGCCGCTTTCATAGAACGGCAACTTGTGGCATGTTGCCCTTACGAAGTGAGCTGTGCTTCTGATGCCGTATATTATGTGTTGGCATTGTCGAAAGCCTTGGGTTTTGTTCCATCAGAAACGCTATACATTACGGTGGGAAACAATGCTACGGTTCAAGAAATCACTGCCATGCTTCGGCGTTTTGCACCCTCCGTAAGGCGGCATACTTTGGGCGATGATTTCGGGACGCGTCCCATCACACAGCATCCTGCCGTTCCTTTCGACCTCGGACTGATGCTACTCGCGTGATGCTTTTGAAATAAAAATCTTGTTATGCGGATCATCACAGGAAAATATAAGGGGAAACGCTTTGAAGTGCCCCGAACCTTTAAGGCACGTCCTACTACGGACTTTGCCAAGGAGAATCTCTTCAATGTGCTTCGGGCATATGTCGATTTCGATGAAACCCATGCCCTCGACCTTTTTGCCGGAACGGGAAGCATTACGCTCGAACTCCTTTCGCGCGGATGTCCGGAGGTGGTGAGCGTTGAGCGCGACCGCCAGCATTTTGCCTTCATCAGTCAGGTACTCCGTTCGCTTGCCGACCCTGCCGCACGTCCGGTATGTGCGGATGCGCTTCGCTATATCCAACGTGCAACACGGAGTTTTGAACTTGTCTTTGCCGATCCTCCCTATGCCTTGCGTGAACTTCCCGAACTTCCGGAAATGGTGTTGCATGGTACGCTGGTGGCGCCTGGAGGAATATTTGTCCTTGAGCATGGCAAAGACAACGATTTCAGCAATCATCCGCTTTTCCTTGAACATCGTGCCTACGGTAGTGTCAACTTCACATTCTTCCGCCAGAAACGCGTGGAGGAAACGGCCACTCCGTACGGAGATTCGACCATTGACGGCTGACCTTTGCCGCCGTTCGGAACACCCCTTTACCTTCCTCTATGCTTTACAAGGTTTTTGCACAGCATCTTCAGCATGCTTTCCCGCATCAGTTTACCCCACATCAGGCTGAAGCTGCATTGCGCATTGGGGCCTTCATGGCCGATCCACGCGACCGTCAGGCGTTTATACTGAGAGGCTATGCCGGTACGGGAAAGACGTCACTTACTGCAGCTGTGGCGAAGGTGTGGAAAAAACTTCAGCATCCTGTTGTGCTGCTTGCCCCTACGGGAAGGGCTGCAAAGGTGCTGTCTGCGCATGCAGGAATGCCAGCCTATACCATCCATAAGATGATATACCGCCAGAAGGCCTTCAAGGGCGAAGATACGGAATTTGATCTCGGATGGAACAAGGCGCGTGATGTGCTTTTCATCGTGGACGAAGCGTCGATGATTTCGTGCGCCTCTACGTTTTCGCTTTTCGGGTCGGGCAATGTCCTGGAGGACCTGATCAACTTCGTGTTCTCTCAACCTGGATGTCGCCTTATGTTCATCGGTGATGTGGCACAGTTGCCGCCGGTGGGGGAGGAACGTAGTCCGGCACTTGTTCCTGCTACGTTGCGTGATTACAATCTGAATGTACGAGGCTTCGAGCTGAAGGAGGTGGTACGTCAGGGACAGTCCTCGCCTGTGCTCCGCGAGGCCACACGTTTGCGTTGCATGCTTGCCGAGGGCCAATTTGACGGTGAAACGCCGAATCTCGACTTCACTCCTGTCCCGCAATCGGAGAGTGTATTGCGTTGTGTGCCAAACGAAGACTTCAGTGAAAGTATCGAAGATTCATACCGGAAGTGGGGCTTGGACGAAACCATAGTGGTCACCCGTAGCAACAGCCGTGCTGTGGCTTATAACGAGGTCATCAGACGCCGCATACTGATGCACGACGACGTCCTCTGTTCCGGTGAACGCATTATGGCTGTAAAGAACAATTATCATTGGACGGAGGAGGCACTCGCTGAAATGCCTCCTGAAGAAGCCCGGAGTTTCCCCTTACCGTTCATCGCAAACGGTGACTGCGCCTTTGTCGTCCGTTACCGTAATGTCCATGAAATGTATGGGTTTACCTTTGCAGATGTTTCGCTCCGTTTCCCGGATTATGGCAATTTTGCCATCGATGTGCGAGCCATTCTCAATACTCTCACCTCACAGGCTCCGGCATTGACCTCCGAAGAACAGCGGCGGCTTTTCGACAGTGTCGAGGCTTCATATGCCCATATCCGTAACCGTACGGAGCGGATGAAGGCCGTGCGCCGCGACCCTTATTACAACGCCCTACAAATCAAATATGCCTATGCCGTTACTTGCCATAAGGCACAGGGCGGGCAGTGGTACGAAGTATACGTAGACCAGGGTGCGTTTCCTGGAGAGACTATGGCCCCCGACGAGTATTTGCGGTGGCTGTATACGGCTTTCACCCGTACTTCCTCCAACCTCTATCTTGTAAACTGGCCTCTTGCACCGGAATGCTGAAGGGGCGCCCTTGATGGGTGTGCACTCCTGTCCGTACCAGGCAGATGGATGATGATTCCGGAAATTGTAGAAAAACTATTACTCCTTGAAAAATGAGAACGCTATATACATTCCTTCTTGCTCTTTCTGCCCTTTCGGCCGATGCACAACGTGCGAAGTTCTCTGCAACGGAAATCGACCTTGGGCAACTCACATGGCATACCGAAGCTGCGGCACGTATTGAAGTAAAGAATACTGGGAATCGTCCACTTTCCATTACCGACGTCACCACTGACTGTGGATGCACGGTGGCGGAATTCAGTACTGCCCCCATACCTCCCGGAAGCAAAGGGGTCATTACGGCTACCTATGACGCTGAAACCCTCGGAACTTTCAGCAAGACTGTCACTGTCTTCACCAACGCCTCGGAGGAACCTACAGACATTGTTCTCACCGGTTGTGTGAAAGTGCAGGTAATCGACTACAGCAAGCAGTTCCCGTTTAAGGTTGACGATATCCTCCTGTCGACCGATAACATAGAATTCGATGATGTGAACAAGGGCGATATGCCACAGCAGACCCTTTTGGTGCTGAACAATGGCAAGAAGAACTATGTGCCCGAACTTATGCATCTTCCGCCTTATCTTACGGCAATTTGCCAGCCTGAGGTCCTTCGTCCAGGCCGCATCGGTCGCATCACCATCACGCTCGACAGCCGTCGTCTGCCTAATCTTGGCGTTAACCGTGCGAGCATCTATGTAGCCCGTTTTCCTGGCGACAAGGTACGCAAGGCCTCGGAAATAGATCTTAGTGCTACGCTTCTCCCCGAATTCAATCTTACGGACCGGCAATTGCAGCAGGCTCCCATGGCGGTAGTTCCAACTAGTATCTGTCTGGAGGGAAAGGTAAAGAAAAATACCTTGAAAGGGTCGCTTGTGCTCGAGAACCGTGGTGCCGGTGTGCTCCATGTGTCTGCCTTGCAGGTTTACAATCCCGGAATCAGTGTCTCCCTTTCCAAGAGTACGCTACAGCCTGGAGAGAAGGCTACGTTGAAAATAAAGCTTTTGGCATCTTCGGCAAACTTCAAGGGGCGTCGGCGAATTCTGATGATTACCGATGATCCGACGAACTCTAAAATAACCATTGATGTCACGGCGAAGTAACATTTTTCGCGGCTTTTGTGGTGAAAAGATTAGAAAACAGAGGCAAAAACTTGCATATTCCGCTAACCTTTCCTAATTTTGCACGCACAAAAGCATATCGGATAGTAGCGCAGTTGGTAGCGCACTACGTTCGGGACGTAGGGGTCGGGCGTTCGAGTCGCCTCTATCCGACGCTGTTATTCACCGCCTTCACACATCAAGTTTTGTGTGGAGGCGTTTCCTGTTTTTATTGAAATCATTCTGTTGCACTATTTCTGTTGGGGCTATCAGATTTATTCCACCTTTAATCTTCAAACATGAAAGCCATTGTTCTTGACCTTGACGGCACACTCACTAACGATGCCAAAGAAATCACACCGCGTACCCTTAATGTTTTACTTGCCGCACAGGCTAAGGGATTACGCGTTATCCTTGCCTCCGGTCGTCCTACCTATGGCATCAGTGCCCTTGCCGAACAGTTGCAGATAGGACGTTACGGCGGTTATGTCCTGGCATTTAATGGCGGGCGTGTTATAGAGTGGGGGAGCGAGCCTCGTGTGATATTTGACCAAACGCTTGACCCAGCCCTTGTGCCTCCTCTTTATCAGGCTGCCAAGGATGCCGGTTGCGAAATCCTAACCTATCAGGGTGAAGGCATTGCCGCTACGTGTGTCAGGGACAAGTATGTGCTGCATGAGGCCTTTATCAACAAAATGCCGGTGACGCTCTATGATGATTTTGTCCATCAGGTCCAATATCCCATCAATAAATGCCTCATAGTAGGCGACCCCAAGCGACTTATTCCTCTCGAACAGTCTTTGGCATCGGCTTACGATGGACGCCTCAGTGTATACCGTTCGGCAGCGTTCTTTCTGGAATGCGTTCCGCCAGGTATCGACAAGGCCGCAAGTCTCAGTCGCTTGATAGAGAATCTTGGCATTGGACGCGAGGAACTCATCGCCGTAGGAGATGGTTATAACGACCTGAGCATGATTCGCTTTGCTGGTCTGGGCGTAGCTATGGCCAATGCCGCCCGCGAGGTGCAGGATGCAGCCGACTACATCACTTGGTCGAACCAGGAGGACGGTGTAGCACATGTGGTCGAGAAATTCTACCTCAAAAGAAACTCTTGAGACTTACGGAAGGAGGCACACAAATATACAATTCTCTGTGTGAGCAGATATCTGAGACAATGGCATGTTCTGAAGAATTCATTGATTTTGTCTATTCCCAAATTAAGGATACAGGAACGGTGCGTGCGAAGAAAATGTTCGGAGACTGGATGATATACGTGGATGAAAAGCCCATAGTCATTGCCTGCGACAACATCTGTTTTGTCAAGATGTTGCCTGCTGTCCGCGATATAATGGCCGACGCATTGACTGGCTATCCGTACGATGGTGCCAAGCCACACTATATCCTTGACATTGAGCATCGTGAAAAGGCTGTCGAAGTCATTCGGGCACTTTTGCCCGTTATTCCTTATCCTAAGAAAAGGGAGAAGAAACCGGAGCGGTGAGCATTGCTTGTCCCTGCATTAATGCTGTGACGGTCGGAAGAGCCCGTGATGGAAAGTTGTTACAAACGAAAATCCCCTGCTGATGGCATCAAGCCTTCAGCAGGGGATTGTATTTCAGGATGTGGCAACAGGCAATGGGCCTGTAGGCTCAAATCCAGGTGATGGCATTATCCAAGGTGACCGTTGGAGCCGAGCACCTCCACAATCTTGTGGATGTACATTTTCTTCATGTTTTCGCGAGCAGGCTTGAGATACTGACGGGGGTCGAAGTGGTCAGGATGCTCAGCGAAGTGCTGACGGATGGCAGCGGTCATGGCAAGACGGGAGTCAGAGTCGATGTTAATCTTGCAGACAGCGCTCTTAGCAGCCTTGCGGAGCTGCTCCTCGGGGATACCGATGGCGTTGGGCAGTGCACCGCCGAACTTGTTGATGGTAGCAACCTCTTCCTGGGGAACGGAAGAAGAACCGTGGAGCACGATGGGGAATCCGGGGAGCTTCTTCTCGATTTCGGCGAGGATGTCGAATGCGAGTGGAGGAGGAACGAGCAGGCCGGTCTCGGGATCCTTGGTGCACTGTGCGGGAGTGAACTTGTAAGCACCGTGGCTGGTACCGATGGAGATGGCGAGGCTGTCGCATCCGGTGCGGGTTGCGAACTCGATAACCTCTCCGGGCTGGGTGTAGTGCGACTCTGCAGCAGAAACTTCGTCCTCAACGCCAGCGAGTACACCGAGCTCAGCTTCAACGGTAACGTCGTGCTGGTGAGCGTAGTCAACTACCTTCTTGGTGAGGGCAATATTTTCTTCGAAGGGAAGGTGAGAACCGTCAATCATGACGCTGGAGAAACCGTTGTCGATGCATTCCTTGCAGATTTCGAAGCTGTCTCCGTGGTCGAGGTGGAGCACGATTTCTGGCTTTTCGCAGCCAAGTTCCTTAGCATACTCTACAGCACCTTGGGCCATGTAGCGGAGGATAGTGCCGTTAGCATAAGCACGGGCACCCTTGGAAACCTGCATGATGACGGGAGATTTGGTCTCCACAGCAGCCTGCACAATAGCCTGCATCTGCTCCATAGTGTTAAAGTTGAAAGCGGGGATGGCGTAGCCACCTGCAACGGCCTTCTTGAACATCTCGCGGGTGTTCACAAGACCCAGTTCTTTGTAGCTTGTCATAAAACGTTAATGAAAATTTGGTTTGTATGTTGGGTTTTTGTTCTCTTAGGATAAATGTTTT